>NZ_RZPF01000205.1:0-9140 GCF_004022735.1 Mesorhizobium sp. M7A.F.Ca.AU.001.01.1.1 | reverse complement strand
CTGACGACTCCGCTACCTTGGTCTTTTCTGCGTTCGCCGCTGCCGGTTCGGCATCGGCCCCAACGGTGGCCGCATCGAGCGCCACACCCTCGCCGCGCAGCCTGGCGCGCAGTTCGAGTATCTCGGCGACGAGCACCTTTTCACGATCCCAACGCTGCTGCGCCGCAGCCAGGGTGATCTCACTTTCGGCAAGCCCGGTGTCGACGCGCGCCTGCCGTTCAGCCACCTCGATGCCGATCGCGGCCTCGCGCCCGATGATGCCGCGCTCGACCTCCAGAGCCTGGCGGCGGCGCATGATGTCCTCGACCTCGGCTGGCGTAGCATGCTGCGATATGGCGACACGGGCGCAGGCGGTGTCGAGGAGGCTCACCGCCTTGTCAGGCAGTTGCCGTGCCGGGATGTAGCGATGCGACAGGCCGACTGCTGCCTCGATCGCCTCGTCGAGTATCTGCACCTTGTGGTGCTGCTCCAGAACCCCTGCCACACCGCGCAACATCAGAACGGCCACCGCCTCAGACGGCTCGTCAATCTTGACCACCTGGAAACGGCGGGTCAGCGCCGGGTCTTTCTCGATGTGCTGCTTATATTCGGCCCAGGTCGTTGCGGCGATGGTGCGAAGTTCGCCCCGTGCCAGCGCCGGCTTCAAGAGATTGGCGGCATCACCAGTTCCGGCAGCACCGCCGGCGCCAATCAAGGTGTGGGCCTCGTCGATGAACAGGATGACCGGCGTTTCGGACGATTGAACCTCGTCGATCACAGCCTTCAGCCGTTTTTCGAATTCGCCCTTCACGCTGGCGCCCGCCTGCATCAATCCGACATCGAGCATGCGCACGCTGACGCCTTGCAGCGTGGGCGGCACATCGCCCTGAGCGATACGCAAGGCAAAGCCCTCAACGACCGCCGTCTTGCCGACCCCGGCCTCGCCGGTCAGGATCGGGTTGTTTTGCCGACGCCGCATCAGGATGTCGACTATCTGCCGGATCTCCGGATCGCGGCCGACGACCGGATCGATCTTGCCCTCGCGGGCGCGTTGGGTCAGATCGGTGGCGAATTTCGCCAAGGCCGAATCTCCGCCCATGGTCCGCTTCGGCGTTTCAGCCGCGGGCACCGCGATGGCTGCGCCGCCTTCGAGCGAACCTTCCACGACATCGGCGAACCGCGCGACAACCGCATCGGCGTCGATCTTGTCGAACTCGCCGCTGATCTTCGACAGCAGGCCTTCCAGAACCGGGGTTTTCAGGCAGGAAAGCAGAATATGGGCGCTGCGGACTTCCTCGACGCCGAACTCCAGCGTCGCGAGGTTCCAGGCTTCCTGGATTGCATGAAAGATATGATCGGAGAATTCCTCGATCGAGGTTGCGCCATAGGGCAACTTGTCGACGGCACGGGTCATATCTGCCGTGAGCCGGCTGGCATCCAGTCCCGCATCGGCGATTATCATTTGCACATCGGAGCGGTCGGAAAGCACCAGCTGCTCGATGAAGTGAACGAGTTCGACGTAAGGATTGCCGCGCAGCTTGGCGCTATCGGCCGCGGCCTTGAAGGCGCGCACCCCGACAGGATCAAGCTTGCCGACCAGTTCCTTACGCTTGAAGCTCTGCGACGACCGGCGCTGTTCCATCGAACGTGCTCCTGCAATCTGCCAGCCGATAAACTGCCACAGATGCCGCCACTTGACAAAGTGCGTTGTGGACGAGGCCTCAATGCCTGGTTCAGCCAGCTTCCTCGTATTGTGGAAGTCTTGCACCACCGGCTGCAAACAACAGCGGAATTGCGCGCCCTGCGCAATGCATTTCTCATACGGATTGACAATTGCGCCACGGAGTTCGGTACTCATGGCGGTGTTCAGCTTCTGTTAATTTTGGAGCACTCGTTGAATTGTGGTAAAGTGCACCGGTGTGATAACGTAAGGTCACATAAGGTTTGAGGGCCTTCGCTGGGGGTTGGTGTGATTGATCTCGCACTCTGGCTTTCTTCGCTAGACGGTGAGAATCCGTCCGGGGAAGATTTGCGCAACGACCCGGCTTTCCATGAGTTGGAGCGCCTGACCGAAGCCCAACTCAAGGTCGTCCACGACGGCAACAATAAGGCCGGCTCGCAAAGCACGATTCCAGTCGACTGGCCCGCTGTGCTCGCAAAGGCGGAGGAATTGCGCGCGCATGGCAGGGACTTGCGCCTGCTTGTCATCGTCACGCGCGCGCTGGCCAATGAAGACGGGCTGGCCGGATTGGCGCAAGGTCTGACGCTGATCGCGCAGACCTTCGATCAGCATTGGGACACCATGCATCCGGCTCTGCGGCCCAACGCTTCGCCGCGCGATGCCGCCTTGCGCCGTATCAACGCGCTGATCGACCTGCAGAATGGTCAGGACGGGTTGTTGGCGAATCTGCGGCAAATGACGTTCTTCGCGCCGCGCGCAATCGGCCCGGTTCAGGGCAAGGACCTGGAGAAGGGTGCGCTCGACGATCGCGTCATGCTCCAGGAAGCCGCCTCGGGGCTGAATGCGGCGGAAAAAGCGCAGCTGGTCAGTGCGCACGGACAACTCTTGAATCGGGTGCGTGCCGCATGTGCGGCACAGATCGATCAGGCCAATGCGGAGATGGTCCAGCTCATCGCCGACGCCCGGGCGACGATCACGGCACTGGATGCGCTCGAGACTGCGCTCAACGCTCGTCTCGAGGGCAGCGGCACTCCCGTTCCGGACTTAAAACGGTTCCTGCAGCGTTTGCTGACGACACTTGAACGGAATTCAGCGGCCGGCGCGGTGACGAATGGCGCAGCCACGCAGGCGGTGCCGACGGAACTGGCAACGCCTGCTCGAAACGGTCATGGAGCCGATGCTATGGCAAGTATGGCAAGCTATGCGGACTCGAGCACGGGACTCCCCGACCGGATCTCCTCGCGCGACGACGTGGTGAAATGCCTCGACCTGGTCGTCGCCTTCTATGACCGTACCGAACCGTCGAGCCCAATTCCGCACCTGGCTCGGCGGGTCCGTCGGATGGTGCACATGGATTTCGTTGAACTGATGGAAGATCTCGCCCCTTCGGGGCTGAAGGAGTTCAGGCTGCTGGCCGGCGTTCCCGATGCCAAGAAGACGGCTCAGAAGGATGAAAGGTAACAACACATGCCAGCCGAAAGCAAAGCCAAGGTCATCGAACGAAATCGCGCGCCGCGGGTGCAGATCGCCTACGATGTGGAAACCTACGGCAGCCCGACGACGATCGAACTGCCGTTTGTCATGGGCGTGATGGCCGACCTTGCCGGTGCTTCGCAAACCAAGGAAGCGTCAAAGTCGGTGCTGGACCGCTCCTTTGTCGAGACCGACGCGAACCGCTTCCCAAAATTCATGGAGGCGCTCGGCCCCCGCGTCAAAGCGCGGGTGAAGAACACGCTGCCGCAGGCCGAGGGCCAGGAGCGTGACGAGGAACTGGCGCTCGATCTTACATTTTCCAAGATGGGTGATTTCGCCCCCGACAAGATTGCCGAGCAAGTTCCGCAACTGGCCGAGATCCTCAAGATGCGTCGACAACTTGAGGAATTGCTCGGCTTCATGGATGGCCGTGTCGATGCTGAAAAGCGCATCGCGCAGCTTCTGAACAACGAACCGCTTCTTGGCAAGATTGCCAGCCAGGCGCTGGCCGACGACGACAAGGTTGGGGAATGATCATGGCCGAACAGCAAAAGACCGCCTCAGTCGCCGCGGAGGCCGAAGCCATAAACCTCGATGAATTCAGCGGACTCCTCGAAAAAGATTTCAAGGTCAAGAAGGACGACAGCGAGAAGCTGCAACAGCTCGTGCGCAATCTCGCGCTCGCGGCGCAGTCCCGTTCCGACACCACGACCATCTCTTCCAATGCCATCAAATCGATCAAGTCGCTGATCGCCGGCATTGACAAGATGCTGACGACACAGGTCAACGAAATCCTGCACGCGCCGGAAGTGCGTGAGATGGAAGGCACATGGCGAGGGCTGTGGTATCTCGTCAACAACACCGAGACGGATCAGAAGCTGAAGATCCGGGTGATGAACATCTCCAAAGAGCAGCTGGCCGATACGCTTGAAGACTATGAAGGTCAGATGTGGGACCAGAGCCCGATCTTCAAGAAAGTCTACACAGACGAGTATTCGATGCTTGGCGGCGAACCAATCGGCTGCGTGATCGGCGCCTACGAGTTCTCCAATCACCCACGTGACGTCGGCCTGCTGCGCAACATCTCCGGCATCTGCGCTTCCGCGCATACGCCGTTTATCGCGGCCGCTTCGCCGCGCCTATTTCGCATGGACAGCTGGCAGGAACTGCCGAACCCGCAAGACCTGCAGCAGATCGTCTCCAACCCCGCCTATGCCTCGTGGCAGTCGTTGCGCGAGAGTGAGGACGCTCGCTACATCGGCCTGACCATGCCCCGCGTCCTGGCGCGGCTGCCCTACGGCACCGATACCGTTCCGGTGAAGGGTTTCACCTTCGAGGAAGAGGTGGAGGGCGATCACAACAAATATGTCTGGATGAACGCCGCCTTCCCGATGGGCGTCAACATCAACCGCAGTCACAAGTTTTTCGGCTGGGGCACGCAGATCCGCGGCGTGGAGAATGGTGGCACGGTGCTCAACCTGCCGGTGCATAGCTTCCCGACCGATGATGGCTCGATCGCGATGAAATGTCCCACGGAAGTCGCCATCGACGACCGGCGCGAGGCGGAACTGGCCAAGCTTGGCTTGATGCCCATCCTGCACCGGAAGAATACCGATCTCGCGGCCTTCATCGGAGCACACTCGCTGCAGGACGACGAAACGCGGGCGGGGCGGCTGGTCGACCCCGATGCACAGTCGAACGAGCGGCTGAGCGCCAACCTGCCCTACCTGTTCCCGGTCTCGCGCTTTGCGCACTACCTCAAGGCGATCGCGCGCGACAAGGTCGGCTCGTTCAAGGAGCGCGCCGACATGCAGATCTGGTTGACCGAGTGGATCAATCGATACGTGCTGGCCAACCCGGCCTTTGCCGACGACAAGGCGCGCGCCAAGCGCCCGCTTGCCGCCGCCGAGGTCCAGGTGGACAGCGTGGAGGGGCGGCCGGGCTATTATAATGCCCGCTTCTATCTGCGCCCGCATTACCAGCTGGAGGGCATCAACGCGTCGCTCCGACTGGTCTCGGAACTACCGTCCGTTAAGACTTGATCGCAGCAACGACAACCTGGTTTTTTGAAAGCGGTGGAGAAACACAATGCCGACTACGAAGATTGATGGCTTCCTGAAGGTTCCCGATATCAAAGGCCCCAGCACCCGCGACGGCCACGATGACGAGATTGAAATCCATGGCGTCGACTACAAGATGGTCGCACCTTATGATCCCAATTCGCTGTCACGCCGTGGCCGCGTCTCCATGGGGATGATCAAATTCACCAAGCACTACGACAAATCATCGCCCTATCTGAAAAAGGCTTTGTTCGAAAACAAGGCCCTTGATGAGGTGGTGTTCTCGGCCCGCCGGACCATCGATGGCGAGACCAAGGATTACCTGGTCGTTACCCTCACCGACGCCTCGATCATGGAATACGACATGTCGCAGGCCGAGGATGAGGAAGACCTGATCCAGGAAGAGGTCAGCTTCGCCTACAAGAAGATCAAATTCGTCTATGACGGCAATGATGAAGCCGAAATGGATGTCTATGTCGGCAAGTGAGGTTCGGCGACCCGGCGCGGGCATGCAGCAGACCACTGGCAGCTTGCGGGCGAAAAGCGAAGCCGTCCAGCCGTCGCTTTGGGATCGTCTCGTCAATGATCTGCCGGGCCTGACCTCGGAAATAGACGGGCTGCGCCATGTCCTGCTCGACGAGCTTGGCGCGGACCGTCTCGACACACTCGTTGCCGGCAGCACGCGTGCCATCGACGCCGATGTGGTACTGACACCGGATCAGAAACGCCGTCTGCATCGGTTGGCCGTTCAGACCCAGCACCGCGTCGAAATCGAAAGCCGTGGCGTGGTGGTATCGGCGCGCGTGCTCAGGGAAGCGGTACGGCGTGACATCGAGGCGCTCTTCAACACAGAGCGCTTCGAGGCGACGCCGCTTCTTTCCGACCTGGAAAATGAACAGGTTGCGGACAATCCCCCTTCGCTTGCCGATTTCCCGGAGGTCCGCCGCAGCGTGGTCAATTACGGCGTGCCCTCCTTCTCGGGCCGCTCGTCGCGCGACTTCGATCGCGAGGTGTTGGCACGTGAGATCCGCATGGTGCTCGCGACCTTCGAGCCCCGCCTGAAGGAAAGCGCAACAAAGGTAACGGTCACGCTTGGCGACAACACCGTCGGCCTGAAGATCGAGATAGACGCCGTTCTGATCATGACCCCGACTCCCGAACGCATGCGCCTGCGCACCACGATCAATCTCGACAACGGTTTGGCGCGGACCGAAATTGGGGAGGCCTGAGATGGATCGGGTCTTCGTCGAATATTACGAGGAGGAACTGAGCCATATCCGCGCTCTTGCATCGGAATTCGCAGACATGCATCCGGCGGTGGCGCGCAACCTTTCCCTCGATACGGTGCCGTGTCCGGACCCATATGTCGAGCGCCTGCTCGATGGCGTAGCCTTCCTGGCCGCGCGCACCCGGCTAAAGGTCGATGCCGAGCGCTCGCGATTTTCCCGCAGTGTGCTCGACGTTCTCTATCCCGATCTGGTCACGCCGGCGCCGGCAACGGCGATGGCGGTGCTGAAACCCGGCCAGCAGGTCCAGACCATGCTGGCCGGCCACGTCGTCAAGCGCAACACACGGCTGGTTTCCAGCCTGCAGCCAGGCCTGTCAACGCGCTGCATTTTCTCAACCGCCCAGGAAATGACTCTATGGCCGATCGCGGTCACTTCGGTCAGCTTTTTTCAGGACCGCAGTGCGATGGCGATGGCTGGCATAGGACCGATCGGCGGTGTCAGCGGCGAGTCGGCGCTCCGCCTCACGCTGGCCAGGACCGGAAAAGGCAAGCTCGACGAACTGGCTCTCGACCGGCTTGACCTCTATTTTGCCGGACGCACCAAGGCGCCGCTACTGTTCGATGCGATTTTCGGCGCCTGCGCGGCCACAGCAGCGCGACCGGAAGGCAAGACCAACCCGCTGTCGCCGTTGCCGGCACCCGAGATGATCGGCATCAGCGACGACGAAGCCTTGATGCCGCGCACCCGCCCGACATTCGAAGGATACCGGTTGCTGCGCGCATACTTCATGATGCCCGAGCGTTTTCACTATGCACGGGTTTTGGGATTGCAGCCTGTCGTGCGCCAATGCGCGGCCGGACTCGAGATCATTTTCCTGTTCAAACGCACGGTTCCCGAGCTGGCCGATCTGACGCCGGCGGACTTCGAACTTTTCGCGACACCGATCATCAATCTGTTCGAACGCGAGTGCAACGTCGTCGAAGTCGATGAACGCAAGACGCGCCAGGTGTTGCATGCGGACCGGACGCGGGCGCGTGACTTCGAAATCTACCGGGTCATCCGCGTCGAGGACGCCGACACGGAAGGCAACGACGCCGAAATCCCCGAGCTCTTCAGCCTGGGTCAGAACCGCGGTAGTGGTTGGGTCTATTCGACCGAAAGGCGCCCTCGCCGCGCGATGGAGGAGGAGCGCCGCGAAGGTCTGACGCGAACGTCCTATACCGGGGATGACGTTTTCCTGGCCGTGTCCCGGCCGCTCGTAAGGCCGGCGACCCGGCCGCTGAAGCGGCTCGACGTGATGGCGCTTTGCACCAATCGTGATCTGCCGATCCTCGATGACAATCCGACGTTGACGTTAGAGGCCGGCGACCCGGTCGAAACCGTGAGGCTTCTTGGCGCCTTGCGTGCGCCGCAGCCAGCTATTCCTGCGGCACTGCCTGCTGGGGCCGACGGGGAATCGCGGGCCGATGATCTCGCCTGGCGGCTGGTGGCGCAGCTCGCGCTCAACTTTCTCAGTCTTGCCAAAGAAGGCCGCGGCATCGATCCCCTGCATGCGCTACTCGACCTTTATGCCGATCGCGGCGATCCAAGCCTTGCCCGAAATGTGCATTCGATCGTGCGTATCGACTCGCAGCCGGTCATCGAACGTCTGCAAATCGATGGACCGATGTGCTTTGGACGCGGTACCGAAGTCACGTTGCATGTTGATCAATCGGTCCTGGCCGGCCAAAGTACCTTGCTGCTTTCGGCCTTGCTGGCGCGGTTGTTTGCTCGTCACGCCGGGATAAACGGCTTCGTGCGAACTCGCACGCGGCTGCTGCAGAAGCAGGAGGATGTGCCATGGCCGATGACGCCCGGCAATCGCTACCTGATCTAGACAAGCCCGGCCCGAACAGGGCCGAAGGTCTGTCCGAGACGTTCGACTTTTTCGAACTGCTGCGCCGCCTCGAACAACGGAACGGTCTGTTCGGCCATTCCGGCCGTCCCGACCGTGAGCCGGCACGGCTCGGCCAGCATGTGCGCCTCGCCTTTTCCGCACGGGACCTGGTTGTGTTCCGCGAAGCCCGCGATGCGGCACCGGCCCGGGTCACGGTGGCAAATTTTGGTCTGCTGGGACCCGAGGGTCCAATGCCGCTGCATCTGACGCGCTGGGTGCTCGACCGGCTCTCGCAACGCTGGTTCGCCGGCGCCGAGGCACAACTGACTAGCGACACGACGTTCGTCGACTTCGTCAACATTCTGCAGCACCGTATGATCGCCCTCTACTATCGGGCGTGGGCGGATGCGCACCCGGCCGTGCAGGCCGAACGCGCGGTCGGCGGGCGCGTTCGCGCCATGCTTGAAGCCATGGCCGGGATCGGACTTCCCGGCACGCAGGACCCCAATCTCGATACGGTGAAGCTTCGGCAGGCGGCTTCGCTGGCCAATCAGGTCGACGGCCCGGAACGGCTGACGCTGTTCCTGGCGGAAGCGTTCAAGGCGCCGGTACAGATCAAGGAGTTCATCTCCGCCTGGATAACAGTACCAACCGGTCTCCAGACCCGTCTTGCAAAGGCCTTTGCAGGGCTCGGCAAGGGCGCGACGATCGGCCCACGCGTTTTCAGCCGCCAAAGCAGGATCGAACTGCGTGTCGGCCCGCTGGGGTATGAGGAGTTCAAGGCGTTCCTGCCTGGCGGGGAGCGGCTCAAGCTGTTCAAGCAGGCCGTTCGCGACATGGTC
>NZ_RZPF01000204.1:0-9151 GCF_004022735.1 Mesorhizobium sp. M7A.F.Ca.AU.001.01.1.1 | reverse complement strand
GACCAATAGGATATCGGGATTTCTGGCGGCCCGACGGCTTTTGGGGGCGGGCGGCCGTCGAGCCTAACCGGCGACGCGGGGATGAAGCGCCTCCGGCTGGAGGAAACATGCGCGTTGTGTGACGCTACCGCATCATTCGAATAGCGAGGCTGGTTTACCGTCCCCAGACAACGGCATTCTCATGCCGTTTGATGATGTGCTTCAGGTTTTCGAAGGCGGTCGTGACGTGGCCGGCGAAGCGCTCTGCCGCCGGTGAGCGTGGTCCGCTGACCCGGCGAAGGATACCGAGTGAGCGGCTGGGCTGCGGGATTTCATAGGGCAGCACCGTAACCCGGCTCTCCTTGCGCTGCGCGAAGACTACGGAGAATGGCAGCACGGCCAACGCATCGGTTTCGGCAAGGAAGTTGATCACGCTCATCAGCGAGCCTCCCGAATAGCGGATGTTCAGGTCCGACATGCCGATGCTCATCAGGATCATCTGCAGGTCCGACATCAGCGGAGAGCCGGGCAGGGGAGCCACCCAGGGAAAGCTGGTCAGGTCATGCGCCCTGAGGCGGCGATTTCGCAGCAGGGGATGATCGGGCCGGCAAGCCACGACATTGCGTCCGGGCAGGATTTCGGTGAATTCGAAGCCGGGACCAAGGTCGAGCACGCCGATCGGCACGATGCCGAGGTCGATCTGGTTGCTGTCCAGCGCCGCGACCATCTCGGGCAGGTTCATGTAGCTCTGCTGAACGGTGACCTCGGGTTCGAGCTTCTGGAATTCTCCGATCATCCGGCTGATCATCGCGTCCATGAAGAACGGCACGCCGCCGACACGGACGACACCTTTGGTGCCTTTCATGAAGCCCTGCACCGCATCCGACGCCTTGCGCGACGCGGTGATGATCGTGCGGCCCTGCGCCGCCAGCTGGAAGCCGAGCGGCGTCGCCTGCAGCGGCCGGCGGCCCTTGAGGAACAGCGGCTCACCCACCCGCGCCTCCAGCATGGCCAGTGATCGGCTGACCGCCGGCTGGGTCAAGCCCAGCATGGCGGCTCCTTCCGACACGCCGCCGGCATCCAGCACCGCGGCGAGCTGCATGAGGTGGCGCTCGTTCAGCTTCATAGCAAAACGCTATACAAGGGACGTCACATCTCATCAAGCATCGCGTCGGGCCGTGCTATCCCGCTTGGCAAGGGGAAGGGAGGCCCCGGCGGAATGCACGGCCAGCACGACCCGAAGCGGGATGAGTCCCCCAAGGCGATATCGACGCAGGCCGAGGAATTCTCGCGGCGCCTGACGGCAATGGGCCAGTCCCGCCTGGCGGCGGCGGCGCAGGCAGCCGTGGATGGTTTGCACGCGCTGATCGTGGAGTTGCGGCCCTCCGGCGAGGAATTCCGCCAGGCGATCGATTTTCTGACCGAGGTTGGCCACTACGCCGATGCGCGGCGCCAGGAATGGGTGCTGTTCGCCGACGTCCTGGGCGTGTCTTCGCTGATCGAGGATCAGAACAGCCCGCGCCCCGCCGGAGCGACACCAAACACCCTGGCCGGGCCCTTCTACCGGGCCGACGTGCCGGAGATGCCACCCGGCGCGAACATCTCGCGCGATCACAAGGGCGAGCCGCTGGAGGTCGCGGGCCGCATCGTCGCGCTCGACGGCGCGGGGGTCGGCGATGCGACGGTCGAGATCTGGCAGGCCAATGCCGAGGGTCTCTACGAGAACCAGGAACCCGACCGCCAGCCGGAATTCAATCTGCGCGGACGCTTCCGTACCGATCCGCAGGGACGGTTCCGCTTCACGACGGTGAAGCCGAAGGGCTACACGCTGCCGTCGGACGGACCGGTCGGTCAATTGATGTCAGCGCTGGGCCTTGGCCTCGAGCGGCCGGCCCATATCCATTTTCGCGTCTCGGCGGAGGGCTTCGAGACGCTGACGACCCACATCTTCGACCGGTCGGACCCTGCGATCGGCCGGGATGCCATCTTCGGGGTCAAACCCGAACTCATGGCCGAGTTCCGCGCGCTGCCGCCCAATGGAGGAAAACGCAAGCACGCGCTCGACCTCAACCTCGTGCTCTGCCCGCAGCGGCGGAGCGATACCGAAACCTCTGGGAGGAGATGACCGATGGCACGTATCAGCGGCTACCACCATTTGACGCTCTCGACCGACAGCGCTCAGGAAGATTTTGATTTCTATACCAAGGCGCTCGGCCTGCATTCGGTGAAGCGCACCGTCTTGTTCGACGGCGTCATCCCGGTCTACCACCTCTATTACGGCTCGCCCAATGGCGATGCGTCGACGATCATCACCACCTTCCCGTTCCGCAAGCCGGGCGTCTATGGCCGCCGCGGGTCCAATCAGTCGCGCACCATCATGCAGTCGATCCCCAGGGGCGCCGCGGATTTCTGGGTCGACCGGTTGAATGCGCGCGGCATCGAGGCCATCAAGATCACCCGTTTTGGCGCCGACCGTGCGGCTTTCGCACATCCCTGCGGCATCCCGCATGAGCTGGTGGAAAGCGACAGGGATCCCCGCGCGCCCATCACCAACGAGGCGCAGGGCATCGGCAAGGCCCACGGCATCAAGGGAATCTACGGCGCCGTGGTGGCGGTGATGGACCGCACCGCCATGGACGACTTCCTGACCATCGCATTGCCGATGGAGAAAGAGGCCGACGACCACGAGGGGCTCGTGTTCCGCGTGCCGGATGCGGCCGGCGTCGCACAGCGCGTGGAGGTCATTGTCGACCGCGACAGCCCGCAGGGCACCTGGACTCTGGCGGGAGGCACGATCCACCACCTCGCCCTCAACACCGGCGACGAAGAGAACCAGTTGAAGCTGCGCGCTCATATCGAGGGCCTCGGCTTCACGGACATATCGGAGCAGAAGGACCGCAACTACTTCAAGTCCTGTTATGTCCGCTCGCCCGGCGGCGCGCTGTTCGAAATTGCCTGGACCACGCCGGAAGGCTGGGCCAAGGACGAGCCTCCGGGCCAGATCGGCAAGACGCTGGTCTTCCCGCCTTGGTTCAAGGACCGCGAGAGCGAATTGCAGGCCGGCCTGGAACAGGCGGATTTCGCGTGAGTTCAGGCAGCGGTCCGCTCCGGCTTGGGCCAAGAGGCCCGGAGGCTAAGGCGATTTGCGTCTTCGTCCACGGCCGCGGCCAATCGCCCGAAGAGATGCAGTCCCATGTGCTGTCGCGGCTTTCCGCGTCGGCCGTGGCCTTCATCCTGCCGCGCGCGCCGCACGGCATGTGGTGGGAGGCGCGTGCCGTCGACCCGTTGACGTCGGTCGCCCGCGCGCAGCTCTCTGACGCGCTCGACCACCTTGCGGCCGCAATGGTTGCGGCGCGTGCCGAACTGCCCGGACTGCCGCTGCTTCTCGCGGGCTTCTCGCAAGGGGCGTGTCTCTCGATCGAATATCTCTGTGCGGGGCTGCCGCCGCCGGACGCTTTGGCGGCCTTCACGGGCTGCCGTGTCGGCGTTCCGGCGGACGAAAGATCCGAGGCGGCGCCGGCCGGAATGCCGATTTATCTTTCCGGTGGTGATGCCGATCCGTGGATACCGGTCTCGGCGTTTGCCGATGCCGCGCAATCGCTGGGCCGGATTGGCGCGAGCCTGCGGGCCGATCTGTTCCCGGGCCGCGGCCATGAGGTCTCGGACGCCGAGATTGCCATGCTGGGCACTATCCTCGACGACCTCGCGGCCGGGCGTGGCCCGCGCATGGAGGCGGCGCGATGATGGACAGCTTCACCTTTCCGGGCCTGACGACACGGGTGGTCTTCGGTGCCGGCACCATGGCTCGCGTCGAGGAGGAAGTCCGGCGGCTCGGCCATGAAAAGGTGATGGTGCTTTCGACGCCGCATCAGAAGGGCGATGCGGAAAGGCTGGCCGCAAGCCTTGGTGGCCTCGCCGCCGGGATCTTTGCCGGCGCGGTCATGCATACCCCTGTCGAGGTCACGGAAAAGGCCATCGATACCTTCCGCGGCAGTGGCGCTTCGGCGGTCGTCAGCCTCGGCGGCGGCTCGACCACTGGGCTCGGCAAGGCCATTGCCGTGCGCACGGGCGCCGACCAGGTGGTCATTCCCACCACCTATGCCGGCTCGGAAATGACCGACATACTCGGCGAGACGGCAGCCGGCGAGAAGACCACCCGCCGCTCGCCGGACATTCGCCCAGAGACGGTGATCTACGACGTCGATCTGACACTGAGCTTGCCGGTAAATCTCACCGTAACCTCGGCGATGAACGCGATCGCTCATGCGATGGAAGCCTTGTATGCCCCCGATCGCAATCCGGTCATCGTGCTGATGTGCAGGGATGCCATGGTTGCCTTTCGGGAAGGCATTCCAAGGTTGATCGGCAATCCGCAGGATCGCGCGGCGCGGACGCAGGCGCTCTATGCGGCGTGGTGCTGCTCGACCGCACTCGGCTATGTCTCGATGGCGCTGCATCACAAGCTGGCGCACGTCTTCGGCGGCTCGTTCGACACGCCGCACGCCGAAACCCACGCCATCCTGCTGCCCTACACGACCGCCTTCAACGAAGCGGCGGTGCCCGATCTGCTGCGCCCGATCGCTGAGGCATTCGGTGGTGGTTCGGCGGGCGGCGGGCTCTGGGATTTCGCACAGTCGGTCGGCTCTCCGCTGAGCCTGAAGGCGATCGGCATCGAGGAGGCCGATCTCGACCGCGCGGCGGCAATCGCGGTGAAGAATGCCTATGCGAATCCAAGGCCGATTGATCCGGGATCGATAAGGGAACTCCTTCAGGCGGCGTGGGAGGGACGCCGTCCGGGGGACTGAGAACAAAACAAGAGGGAGGAACCAAACATGATCACAAGACGCAGCCTACTGAAAGCCTCGGCGGCGACAGGCCTGGCGCTCGCCGGTTCGCGCCTGGCGACGCCGGCCATCGCGCAAGGCGCCAAGATCCGCCTGGGCTATGTTTCGCCGCAGACGGGGCCGCTCGCCGGCTTCGCGGAAAGCGACGCCTACAACATCAAGGCCTTCCTCGCTTCCGAGGCGGGCAAGAACTTCGAGGTCATCGTCAAGGACAGCCAGTCGAACCCCAACCGCGCGGCCGAGGTAGCCAAGAGCCTGATCGTCGATGACGAGATCAACCTGATGCTCGTCGGCTCGACGCCCGAGAACACCAATCCGGTGGCCACCACCTGCGAGGCGGAGGGCGTGCCGGTGATCTCGACGATGGCGCCGTGGCAGCCCTGGTTCATCGGCCAGCAGGGCAATCCGGCCGATCCGTCCTCGTGGAAGCCTTTCAACTTCGCCTATCACTATTTCTGGGGTCTCGAGGACATCATCGCCGTCTACACCGGCATGTGGAAGCAGCTTTCCACCAACGGCAAGGTGGGAGGGCTGTTCCCCAACGATGCCGACGGCAATGCCTGGGGTGATCCGAAGAACGGCTTGAAGCCGGGCCTCGATGCCGCCGGTTTCAGCCTTGCCGATCCCGGCCGCTATCAGAACCTGTCGGACGATTTCACCGCGCAGGTCAACGCCTTCAAGGCGGCCAATGCCGAGATCGTCACCGGTGTGGTCATTCCGCCGGACTTCACCACCTTCTGGAACCAGGCCCGCCAGCAGGGCTTCAAGCCCAAGGCGATAACGGTGGCCAAAGCGATCCTCTTTCCGCAATCGGTCGAGACGCTGGGCGATGCTGGCCACAACCTCTCATCCGAGGTCTGGTGGTCGGCCTCGCATCCGTTCAAATCGTCCGTGACGGGCGAGAGCTCGGCGGAAATCGCGGCGGATTTCACCGCCAAGACCGGGCGCCCCTGGACGCAGCCGATCGGTTTTGTCCATTCGCTGTTCGAGGTGGCGGCCAATGTCATGGGGCGCGTTTCGGATCCGACCAATGCCGAGGCGATCGCGGCGGCCATAGCCGCCACCGACATGACGACGGTGGTGGGGAAAGTGGCATGGAGCGGTGCGGGACTGCCGCCTTTCGCCGCGAAGAACGTCTGCAAGACGCCGCTCGTTGGCGGCCAGTGGCGGAAGAAGGCCGGTGGCGGCTTCGATCTGGTGACCGTCGAGAACGCCGGCGCTACCGAGATTCCCACCGCTGGCAAGATGGAAGCCCTGGCCTGACGCTGCCGGGGGCGGCTGCGCCGCCCTCGTTCGGCGCGACCCAAGGATGACTGTGATGATACTCAGGCTGGAAAACGTTTCGAAGTCCTTCGGCGCCCTGAAGGTTGCGGATTCCGTGACCGTCAGCGTGCCGCGCGGCGAAGCGCTGGGCATTATAGGCCCGAACGGCGCGGGAAAATCGACGCTCTTCAACCTGATCACCGGAAACTTGTTTGCAAATGAGGGCCGCATCGAATTCCTCGGCCGCGACGTGACCCGCGCTCCGGCCATGGAGCGGGTGCGCATGGGCGTCGGCCGCAGCTTCCAGATTCCGCAGCCTTTCGAGGGGCTGACCGTGTTCGAGAATCTCTTGACCGCCGCCGCCTTCGGCCGCGGCGGACGCGAGGCCGAGATGGTCGAGGATTGCGCTGGTATCCTCGAGGCGACGGAGCTCCTCAGGAAAGCCAATTTCGTGGCCGGCTCGTTGAGCCTTCTCGACCGCAAGCGCCTGGAACTCGCCCGCGCCTTGGCGACAGGCCCCGAACTTCTGCTTCTGGACGAGATCGCGGGCGGTCTGACGGAGGGCGAATGCAAGGCCCTGGTCGCGACGATCAGAGCCATCCACGCGAGGGGGACCACCATCATCTGGATCGAGCATGTGCTGCATGCCCTGAATTCGGTGGTCGAGCGGCTCCTCGTGCTGGATTTCGGGCGCGTGATCGGGATCGGCGCGCCTGATGAGATCATGGCCTCGAAGGCGGTTCGCGAAATCTATCTGGGGCTCGAGGTCTGATGCTGGAAACGCGCGGCCTCACCGCGAATTACGGCCAGTTCCGGGCACTGTTCGGTGTGGATATCACCGTGGCCGCGGGCGAATGCGTGGCGATCATCGGCGCCAACGGCGCCGGCAAATCCACGCTGATGCGCTCGATCACCGGCGTGATCGGCAACGCGCCCGGCATGGTGCTGCACAGGGGCGAGCCGATCGGCGCGCTGTCTTCGGCCGAGATCATGAAGCGCGGCATCGCCATGGTGCCGGAGGGGCGCCGGCTGTTCCCTTCGCTCACCGTCGAGGAAAATCTGCTGGTCGGCGGGCAGGCGCGTAAGGTGCAGGGGCCGTGGAGCCTCGACGCGGTCTATGACCTTTTCCCGATCCTGGGCGAGCGGCGCAAGAGCCCCGGTACCGCGCTCTCGGGTGGCCAGCAGCAGATGGTGGCGATCGGCCGGGCGCTGATGTCGAACCCCGAATTGCTGCTTTGCGACGAGATCAGCCTCGGCCTCGCGCCCGTCGTCATCCGCGATATCTACGCAGCACTTCCCAGGATCCGCCAAGGCGGCGCCGCGATCGTGCTGGTGGAGCAGGATATCGGCAAGGCGCTGGCAGTGGCCGACCGCGTCTACTGCATGATGGAGGGTCGCGCCACGCTGGCCGCCAGGGCGGCCGAGGTCACGCGCGAAGATATCCACTCTGCCTATTTCGGAGTGGCGGCATGACGCGGGAACCAAGGCTCGGTCGTCTGCTCGCACAGCACCCTTGTGGCCTGATCGAGGTGGCGCGGCGATGATCTGGCTGGACACCCTCGTGCAAGGGATTCTGCTGGGCGGGCTCTATGCCCTGTTTGCAGCAGGGTTGAGCCTCGTCTTCGGCATCATGCGGCTGGTGAACCTAGCCCATGGCGACCTCATCATTCTTGCCGCTTATCTGGTTTTGATGGGCGTCACGCTGCTCGGCTTGTCGCCCTGGATCGCTGCCCTGATTGCCATGCCCGTGATGTTCGGGCTCGGCTGGCTGCTGCAGGCCGCCGTCCTGAACCGCGTGCTGGGCAAGGACATCCTGCCGCCGCTTCTGGTCACGTTCGGCCTGTCGGTCGCCTTGCAGAACGGCCTGCTCGAGGCCTTCTCCGCCGACAGCCGCCGCATTCCGGTGGGCGCGTTGGAAGGGGCATCGCTCGATCTAGGGCTGGTCACGGTTGGGATCATGCCGTTGATGACCTTTGCCTCGGCGATCGTGACGATCATTGCGCTCAACGCGCTCTTTTACCACACCGCCCTCGGCCGTGCCTTCCGCGCCACCTCGGACGACGCCGTGACGGCGGGGCTGATGGGGATAGAGCCGAAGCGGATTTTCGCGATCGCCACCGGGATCGCCATGGTCGTGGTGACGCTGGCGGCGCTCTATCTCGGCATGCGCGCGAACTTCGATCCTTCGATCGGACCGGCGCGGCTGATCTATGCCTTCGAGGCGGTGATCATCGGCGGCCTCGGCAGCCTGTGGGGGACGCTTGCCGGCGGGATCATCATCGGGGTGGCGCAAACGTTTGGCGCCGCGCTCAATCCGGAATGGCAGATCCTGGCCGGCCACATCGCCTTCCTGGCCGTGATGCTGCTCAGGCCGCGCGGGCTTTTTCCGCGCGCAGTGGATTGAGGGCCGGCATGTATCGACTGACAACCCGCACCCGCGCCGGAACCGTGACCGCGATCATCGTGCCGATCTTCCTCGTCGCCGCGCTCGCGCTGCCTGCCGTGGCCTCGCGTGGTGTCATACAGGATCTGTTCTTCATCCTCACCATGCTGTCGCTGGCGCAGATCTGGAACCTGCTGGCGGGCTATGGCGGCCTGGTCTCGGTGGGCCAGCAGGCTTTCGTCGGCATCGGCGCCTACGCGATGTTCGCCGGCGTGATCCTGCTCGGCTGGAATCCGGTCCTGGCGATCCCGCTGGGCGCCCTTGCGGCACTGGTGCTGGCGGTTCCGACGGCCTTTTTCGCGTTCCGCTTGCAGGGCGCGTATTTCGCCATCGGCACCTGGGTGATCGCCGAAGTGACGCGCCTGCTGGTTGCGCAGTGGAAGGCACTTGGCGGCGGCACCGGCACGTCGCTGCCGCGCGAGGCGACGAGCAGCATCCTGGGCACCGATGCGGTCCGGGCGCTGTTCGGCGTCCGCGAGGCCGCGGCACGCGATGTCATGGCCTACTGGCTGGCTTTGGCGCTGGTCGTGGCCGTGACGGGCGGCATCTACTGGCGGCTGCCACCGGGCTGACCGGCGCGCTGATTTTCCTGCAGACGGCCCGCATCTCGCCGAGCGCGGCC
>NZ_RZPF01000203.1:0-9196 GCF_004022735.1 Mesorhizobium sp. M7A.F.Ca.AU.001.01.1.1 | reverse complement strand
TCCCATGATCGAAACGGCTTCTCACCGTCGATGAGGACCCGCAATTGATGAGCTTGCGCCAGACGGCCGATATCGTCGCGGTCTGAGAAAAGCGATCCGCGATAGGAATAGTTCAGCAAGGCGAGCCAGCCCGGCCGTTTCAGAACGCGCGCAATTTCTTCGAAATGCCGCTCTGCCATGCCGGCCAGAACCAGATAGGGAAAGCTGTCGACCGCCAGCACGCAATCGAAACTGGCATCGTCGAAATCGGCCAGATCGAGACCGGAGGTTTGTCGTAACTCGACATTGCCGAGTGCGGCGCATTGCTCTGAGGCGATGGAGATCATTCGCGACGATATATCGATACCGACCATCCGCTTGAAGGATCTGCACAGCGCACGCTCGAAACGGCCGATGCCGCAACCGATGTCGAGAATGCTCCGTTCCCTTCCGGTGAATTCTCGGGCTTCCAGCCATGCGACGATTTCGTTGGTCGTGGCTGTGAGCCTTTCCACATCGCCGAGGGATGCCAGTTGGACACTCGCGGCTCCCGAAATCGCTGCCGCGGCATCGAAGCTGGACGCCAGCCGCATGACGACAGCGGCATTCGTCTCGTCCTCATTGCGCTCATGGCGAACGGCGCCGCCCGTCGCTCGCAACATGGCAAAGACGTCTGGTTTGCAGCGCAGCAGTCCGGCGACCTTCCGCAATCTTGCCGCGTCGCCGGTATCCGCCGGACGGACTTTCAGCACGACCTCCGCCAATTCCGCTGCCCCAATTGTGGGCGGCAGGTGGAGCGCCAGCCTGACGAGAACACCTTCGGCGCAAATACCGTCGGCCATGCAGTCTTCAACCGCCAGCCTGACCGATGTCCGGCGCTGGGCGCCTTTCGGTGCGGTTACACTCATGGGTCAACTCCGCGTCCAGACCCTGCGCATCGTCCACCTGTCGGCGGCGCCCCAGCCATATTTGTAGGCCTCCTGGCCGCGCAGGAAATCGAACTCGCGCGCATCTTCACGGATCGACTCCACGATTGCGTGGCCAATCAGGATCGCGCCCGGGCTCTCCTCGGCATAAGCAGGGTCGAACCCACCCAGATAAGCGTAGGCACGGCCGCGGTGGTGAAATCCGTAATAGGCACCGATGGTCCTGTCATCGATCGCGAGCAGCCAGCATCGCACCAGACCATGAGCATCGAGCAAGGGAAGCGAGAGCCGATGGAATTGCTCGACGGCGGGGTTGGCCAACACACCCCCTCCGTGTTCGGCCCATCGCACATTGTGCAGGCGGATCAATTGATCGAGGAAGGTTTGCGGACTGCCGTTTGCCGATGACAGCGCAATCCGGCCGCATCTTGATGCCGCCTGGCGCGCCCGACGCAACTGGCGTCTGCGTCTTGCGGGGACGCAGCCTGCCAGCGTTTCGTCGCCGGCGATGGCGAGCACGGGGCAGGCGGCATGGGCGGTCGGCCGATCCATCTCGGGATGCTTCATCGCAAGGGCGACGCTGTCCTGCGGCAAGTCCGACAAGATCCATTGCGCCCACCCGATCGAGAAGATCGACTCGCTGATAATGCCGACAACCTCGGCTTCGATCCCAGGGACAGCCAGGATGTCCAGATAGTCGCTGAGCGAAATGCCGACCGGAAGCAGCTTCGAACCGGCCGTCCCGTGCTCGAGATAGAGCGGCGCCAGCCCGACCAGATCGCCGCCGCGCCAGACCGCGACTGTCGCCAGTTCACCGGGTGCGAATGCGTGCCACCATGGCACCAGCCAGGCGGGAGATTGAAACGGCGTCGCCGAGGGACTCTGCTGCCACAGTTTCCACCAGTGCGGCGTCAAGGCGTCGAACTGCGCGGGGTCACCGATGATTTCGCAGCGCAGCACCGCTTTGCTCACGGCGTCGCAGCCAAGCGCCGGCGACCAGTGCCAAGCTGTGCCAGCGCCTGATAGGCATCCATGTAAGACGAGATCATCCGTTCCAGCGAAAATCGCCGTCGCGCCTCCGCCCTGCATGTCTCGGCATCCAAGCTGGGCGCCGCAAGAATGGCTTGGGCCATCTCGTCGACCGTGTCGACGAGAAAGCCCGTCCTGCCGTGCTCTATGACGTCGGGAAGCGCACCATTTGGAAAGGCGACTACCGGGGTCCCGCAGGCGAGGGCCTCCATGGCCACAAGCGAGCTGGTCTCGGCTGCGAGGCTCGGAATGACCAGACAGCGCGCTGCGTTGAGAAAGCGTCGCTTGGCGGTGAAGCCGAGCGGGCCAAGGAAGCGGCGGCGGCCATCGAGGCGAGATTGGACCTCGTCGCGAAAGTACCGCGTATGCGTTTCGTAGGGATAGACCTTACCGCCGACGACCAGCGGAACGCCTGCTAGTTTGGCTGCATCGAGCGCCAGGTGAATGCCCTTCTCCGGGCAAACCCGGCTCAGAACCAGGGCAAAGTCGCGCTTCGGCTGCGGCAGGTTCAGTGCTTGGATGTCGACGCCGTTCGGAATCGGTGCCGTCAGCCTGGCGCCTGATGGCGCGGTTTTCTGCTGGCTGGGTGAGACCGCATGAAGCCAGAGGTCGCCACGCGTCGGGCGCAATGCCGCGGCCGGATACCAATCCAACGGCAGGTGGAGGGTCACCAAGGTCGGACCATCGTCGGGCAGATAAGCGTCGAAATCGATGCCGTGCAGATGAACCACATCGATGGGCCATCGGGCGCGGGCAGCGGCGATCGCTTTGCGATGGGCCTCTTGCGCGCGGCGCTTCGCCGCCTCGTCGAGCATGCCGTTTTCGGCCGGTATTTCCACAAGCGTGCCGCTCGTGCTGGAGCCACGGCAAGCAATGACGATAGATCGATGGCCGGCGTGAACCAACGCCCGATCGAGCATCGACAGAACCTGTTCGGCACCGCCGACAGCGTCGGGTCCGACGGGCGCGAGAGGGTAGGCGACATTGAGGACGGTGAGTGTCGCGGCCGGTTGCGTCCCGGTGCCCTGCGCCGCATCCCCACCTGTCAGTGGTGTTGCGAAGTCCGGCATCTGATGCATGGGCAGCATGACGATTTCACGCGGCCGAGGCCCGCCGCGTGGGGAGCGAGGCGGATGTCATGCCAGGCGCATAGCGGCGGATCATGGTTGAGCAGAATTCCGCGAACTCCTCCGGCACCAGTGGCGGGCTGGTGTGGTGGGGCATCATTCCGCGATGCTGAGGTGTGAAGCAGAAGGTGACCGTCACGTCGAAATCGGCGAGTGCTTCCATCTGCCGGTCGAACCAGTCCAGCGCATTCGGCCGAAAACTGTCCGCCCAGGAAAGCCCGGTACGCATATTGGTGACACCCAGCCGCTTCAGCCAGGCGACAGCGTCGTCCAGCCGCGGATCTTCGAAATGAAACCACTGCACCAGTCCCATTGCGGGTGTATAGCGCAGGAATTCCTCCAGCGCGGGCTTTGGCGTGCCGTCCTGGCGCAGCAGCCCCATATGGAAATGACGGTAATAAGAGGAGCCTTCGGCTTCGCGGTGACGCGTCGTTGCTTCCCATTCACGCGGAAGATCGTAGAGGCTGTACCACTGGACGCGTGGTGCATTGCCGAGCAGCAATTCAGCTGTTCGCTTGAGCCCCCAGACCTGGATTTCCTCGGCGCCGAAGGTCGATACGCCGACTTCGCTGACCCAGATGGGAAGGTCGGTGACGGTCGCGATCTCGCCGATCTTCTGCGGCCATTCCTGGATTTGCCACAGGTTCCAGTCGAGCGGAAAGCCGTGCACGGCGACGGCGTCGACATGATCCAGCACGCCGAATTCCTTCATGCGGGTGATGAATCCCGGGTCTATCGGCGAGATGCCACCGAGCACTTTGGTCAAAGCCGGGTTTTCAGATGCGATTGCGTCCGCCGCCAGGATTGCCATCCTGGCGAAGCGGCTCCAGTCGGGGTCGAGCTCGGGATCCCAATGCGATTTGTTGTTGGGCTCGTTCCAGATCATCGCGGCTTCAATCATGGCGCTGTCCTTTCGAGGGGTAGACGGGACCGCCACTGGCCGGGTCGCCTGCGGCCCGGCAGAAATAGACCTCCTGCTCAGGGTGCAGAACGATCTCGAAACCGGCGCTGCGCAGCATCGCTTCGGTGCAGGCTCGATTGGGTATCCACCAGTTGGTCGGGTCGTCGGCATAGCGGTGCTCGATGAAATGGAGCTTGGGAAATTCCGGCCGGTCGAACAGGTCATGCGTCCAGAAATGATAGTTCTCTTCCATCTCGGGAAGATCGGTGCTGCCGCGCTGCATGGACTGGAAGATCATCAGATCACCGGCGACATGCTCACGGATAAGGTCGAGCGCAAGCAACGGGTGGCGCAAGTGATAAAGCACCCCCATGAACAGCACGATATCGAATGTTTCGCGCAGGGCGCCGACGTCGTAGACCGACAGTTTCTGGAATTCGATCTCGCAATTGGCGATCTCGGCGGCAAAGCGGGCCTGCGCCAGATAAGCCTCATCGAAATCAATGCCGAGGACACGGGCAGCACCTCGCCGTTTCATCTCGATGGAATAGAAGCCGGCATTGCAGCCGATATCCAACACCGTCTTGCCTGTCAGATCCGCGGGAATGGCCTCGGCGAATTTGCGCCATTTGATCAGCGGGTAATTGCCGAGAAAATGGTTGGGAGCGGTTTCGACACCGGCCAGTTCCATGTTGTGGAACCATGGGCCGAGAGCATCGATACGGCGGCGGATTTCGGCATGGGAATGCAGCATGGTCAGGCTCCTTCGCCGGGAACGACAGGCACATGCGGGTGTGCTCCACCCACAAGCATGGCGGTTTGGCGTTGTTCGGATGCGACGCCCTCTTCGAGCAGCCGAAGAGCCGTGCGATAGCCGTTGAAGGTGCCGACATCGACGTAGGAGACTCCGGCCCTGACACCGTAGGCTTCACCGCCGGCAGCCAGATAGGCATTGATCAGGGTGCCGATATATTCGTCACGCCGGTCCCGTTCACGCCAGAGTGCAGCGAGTTGGTGCAAGATCCGGCCCGGCATCTTGAACGCCCCCCAGATCCAGTTCGTGGCAGCGTCTTGCCGCTTGACCAGAATTTCCTTCACCCGATCTCCCTCGTCGAGAACCACGGCATCGAAAAATTCCGGGCGGTCCACCGGGAAGAGCAGAAACGATAGGGAACTATCCGGCAGGCAGGAGAAGCCGTCCTCGGGGAACCAGATCGTATCGGGCAAACCAATCAAAACCGTCTCGTCGGGCGCGACGAGAGGCGCTGCCCGAAAAATCGCATCGCAAAGTCCAACAGGGTTGGGCTGCACCACGAACAGAGCCGCAGCGTCACCATAGCCGGCGGCGTAATATTCGAGAATGTCGGATTTGCCCGATCCGATGATGAAACAGATCTTGTCGACGCCGGCGCGCACCATCCGCCGCACCAGGTACTCGCTCACCGCGCAGGGACGCTCCGTCTGTCCATCGATCCGACTGCCTACCGGCAGCAGCTCTTTCGAGAAGCCGAGCGGTTGAATGCGGCTGCCGCGCCCGGCAGCGGGCACAATGCCCAACATCAGACTGCTTCCATCATCGGTTCGCGGGGAGATCTTTGAAAGGCGTCGTTTAGAATGTGGTCCAGCTCCGCCGCGCGCCGGGCAGAAGTGTGTTCATCCAGAACCCGTTCGCGCGCACGGGTTTTGATGGCATCGAGTTCATCTGCCGGCAAGGCGAGCGCCGCGACCACGTCATCGGTGTCGTGGGCCAGCAGGATCTCGCTGCCGGGTTCGAAGAAGCTGCTCAGGCCAGGCCAGGTGTCGGTTATGATCGGCACCCCGCATGCCGCCGCTTCGAACAACCGGCCCGAAGGACACCAGCCTTTTTGCACCATCGCCTCGCGGGTGACATTCAGCGTCAGTCGGGAGGATGAGAAAAACGCCGGATGATCGGCCGGTGGCAGATGCCTGACGAAGAAGATGTTGTCGCCCCACGGGAATTCCTGCGGATACTGTGCGCCGCCGATGATGAAGCGCTGATCCGGTAGACGCGCGGCGGTGCGGACCAGCAGCTTTTCGACGCCGGCCTGGCGATCCGCCGCGTAGGTCCCGAGATAGGACAGATCACCGGCGAATTCGGCCCGCTTCTCTGCCGGCCGGTGTTGGTCGGGATCGACGTGCCCATAGAGCGGCACCACATGGCGCGCACCCAGAACCGTCTTCAGCGCGTCGACCGCCGAGCCGCCGGTGTAACTCAGGACGAGGTCGAAATCGGCAAGACCCTCAGGGCCGAAATAGGGTGGACGCTCACCTTGTTCGATGCGGGCAAGCGTGACCGGAGTGTCCAGATCGTAGAACACACGCAGTCCGCGGCCTGCCTGCTGCGCCAGCCGCGAGGCGTCCACGGCGTCGGGACAATAAGAGGTGACAATAACGACATCCGATTGTTTGACTGTTTGCTCCGCGACCCGGCGGATGTCCTCCCAGTCCGGGTAGAGCACGACGTTGCCGCCGTCCAGGCGATCAAGATCGCGCGCTCCGGCATAGTAGGGCGTGTCGCGTTCGAAGAAGGTAACGGACCAGCCGCGCCGGGCGAGGGCTCGGATCAGTCCCCTCCATAAGGTGGCATGGCCGTTGCCCCATGAAGACGTGACGGTAAGACCGAAAATGACCATCTGCATCCGGCAAATCCTCGTCAGGCAACTTCGTTCAATCGGATCAGCTTCGCCCCCCAGTCCCCCGATACGATCGTCGTGATCGAAGCGGGATCGATGTCGAAGCGAAAGCAGTCGCCGGCCGGCAAGCCAAGGACCTTGCAGACGGCGGCCTTGATCACATCGGCGTGGCTGACCAGGGCGACACACTGATTCGGATGCTGCTCGTGGACAGCATTCATCACCGCGACGACGCGCTGCTGGACATCGTGCATGGTCTCGCCACTCGGTGTCCTTGCCACTTGCCGCTGATCATTCCAGGCTCGCCAGCTGGCGTCGCCATTCAGCTCATCGAAAGTCTTTCCCGACCAGTCGCCGAAGTCGATCTCGTCAAGTTCGGCGCAGATCGCGATTTCTCCGACACCGCAGGCGAGCGCAATTGGCAGCGCCGTCTCTCGGGTACGCTCGCGCGGGCTGCACAAGATCGCGACGATGGGCTCCCGGGCCATGCGGCAGCCAAGCTGCGTTGCCTGCGCCTTACCGGCAT
This sequence comes from Mesorhizobium sp. M7A.F.Ca.AU.001.01.1.1, assembly GCF_004022735.1. Taxonomy (NCBI): domain Bacteria; kingdom Pseudomonadati; phylum Pseudomonadota; class Alphaproteobacteria; order Hyphomicrobiales; family Phyllobacteriaceae; genus Mesorhizobium; species Mesorhizobium sp. M7A.F.Ca.AU.001.01.1.1. The sequence continues at coordinate 2,054 of NZ_RZPF01000203.1, read as the reverse complement.
CGCCGAGGCAAACGCCGTCCATACGGCCTGCCAGATAGGAGCCGACATTTTCGTGTGCCGCATGGCGGATCAGAAAGAAGGTCGTCGTCATTCTGCGGCATCGAGCAAAGGCTCGTCCTTGCCTGCGATAAAAGCGAGCGTGCGCTGCCGCGCTTCGGCGTCGGTGAACTGTTCCGGAGGCGACTTCATGAAATAGCTGCAGGGACCGGTCAGCGCGCCGGCTATGCCGCGATCGAGCGCCAGCTTGGCGCAGCGTACCGCATCGATCACCACGCCGGCCGAGTTGGGCGAATCCCAGACCTCCAGCTTGAGCTCGGCATTGAGCGGCACGCCGCCGAAGGTCGTGCCTTCGACCCTTATATAGGCCCACTTGCGATCGGTGAGCCAAGGCACATGGTCGCTCGGGCCGACATGGATGTTGCCCGGCTCCAGGGGAACATCGAACTGGCTGGCCACGGACTGTGTCTTGGAGATTTTCTTCGATTCCAGCCGCTCGCGTTCCAGCATGTTGAGAAAATCGGTGTTGCCGCCGAAATTCAGTTGATAGGTGCGGTCGATGCGTACGCCGCGTTCACGGAAGAGATTGGCTAGCAACCGATGCACGATGGTCGCGCCGACCTGGCTCTTGATGTCGTCGCCGACCAGCGGCAGCCCGCGCTGCTCAAAGCGCCGTCGCCATTCCGGACGTGAGGCGATAAAGACCGGTATGCAATTGACGAAGGCGCAGCCGGCCTCGAGTGCGCATTCGGCATAGAAGCAGGTCGCCTCCTCGGAACCCACCGGCAGGTAGGAAACCAGCACGTCAGCGCTGCTGTCACGCAGGATCTCGGTGACATTGGCAACCGGCTCGGGAGCTTCTTCAATCTCGTCGCGCAAATATTTGCCGATCCCGTCCAGCGTCGGTCCGCGCTCGACGCGAACGCCGGTTGTCATGGCGTCGGCAAAGCGGAACGTGTTGTTGGGGGCGGCGTAGATCGCTTCCGCGACGTCGAGGCCAACCTTGCTCTTGGCGACATCGAATGCGCAGACAATCTCGATGTCGTCGACGTGGTAACCGCCGAGGTCGGCATGCATCAGCCCAGGGATTGGTTCGTTGCTTTTAGCGTGACGATAGAACGAGAGGCCCTGCACCAGGGAGGATGCGCAATTGCCGACCCCAACGATACCAACACGAACCTTTTTCGATCCCACGAAACCGCCACCCTATGTTGTTCAAAGGTAAGTTCCTGGCGCCGAACCATCAGCTTGCCGGAATGTTCCTCCACCCATCGAAAAATTGCGCGAGACAGCATGGATCGAAGCCGCATCCGATGCGTTCCCGCACGGCAAGCATTGGAAACCGATCGATGATCGTCTACGGCGACCACAAGCGGACGCAGGACGCACAACAGCTTCGCGAAGCAGCAGGCGAAATGGCCGTAAGACTTGATCGGATGTCTCATGGCATCCGACGCCATGCTGCATTGGTCGGACTGTTCATCAGCGTGTCGGAGCTGGTTCAGGCGCTTGCCGACGTCGATTTCGGAACCTGCGGCATCGACATTTTTTCGCCACGGCAACAGCAAGGCGCCAGGCTGCTGGTCGGGCTTGCGGCAGAGGTAGCGAAGTCGTGGCGAAGCGGTTTCAACGTTGGCGGTGGCATCGATCCGGGACTTCTCAAGCTGCTGGCCGGGCTCGACTGTCAGGCCGAGGTTCTGACCGGCTCCGCTGAGGGTTATGCGCATTATGCGCTTTATCCCGAAAGCTATTTGGACGCGGCGCAGAAGTCGGGGCTCGATGCGAACACATGCGTTATCGGTGTCCGCAGCATTGGCCTTGGGCTCGCAGCTATGGTGGCGGCCTCGATTGGCGCGCCTGCGCCATTCAGCGTTCGTCCGATCGGCCATCCCTTCCACAGGCACATCAACGCCGATCCGCGGTCGATCACCGCTTGGAAGAACAATCCATCGGCGCGTTTCGCCGTTGTCGACGAGGGTCCCGGCCTGTCCGGCAGTTCGATGCATGCCGTTGTCGTTTGGCTGCGTGAACTGGATGTCGATACGGACCGCATTCAC
>NZ_RZPF01000202.1:0-9204 GCF_004022735.1 Mesorhizobium sp. M7A.F.Ca.AU.001.01.1.1 | reverse complement strand
GTTGGCGAGAAAGCAGTTCTAGCTCATCCTCATCCGTGACCCCAGCCTGGTAGTAAGCCAGAATACGTGATGCGCGCCGCTCCTTCTCGGTTGCGGTTTCGTTTTTGATTTTGCTGCGTGCGAAGACGCGACTGAGCAGGGCAAGTTCTGATGGGGTGAAGGCGTCTCTATGCATCGCATCTCAACTCCCGCGCGCCCGTCTCGAGAGCGTCGAGGTGGGCTGAAGCCGTGTTGCAGCCTCTGCGCGTCTTTCGGAGATTAAACAAAAAGGCTGTCCGCACCAGCCAGAAACGGTCTTTTTCGGGTTCACGGCGTGATCTGCCCGGCGGCCGCAACATCTGGCTCGAGGGCGACAGCGGAGAAACCGGCTTCAACCCGATCGCAAGACGCCTGGCTCCTCTGTTTCCTTGAACTCTTCCGTATCCCTGGGCGCGGCGACCAGATCCTGGAATCCGAGAGTGGCGACGAGATAGCCTGCTTCGTCGTAAACCTTCGTCACCCAACTGGTCGGGTCCACGCCATCGACAATTCCGTCGAGCATGGCCTCCTTGGCTGCACGCTTCGCCTCTCTGACAGCCTCATCTCGATCAGCCATATCGGCAAAGATTGCAGGCTGGGCCATGCCTTCGATAAACTCGAAGCGGAATTTCGGCATCGGTCGCTCCAGTCATTGTGCCAGCGCATCGGACATTTCTGGCAGGTTTGACGCTCAACGCGGCGGTGTCGAAAAGGATGCAGCGGGTTGATTGCGCTTGATCATCAAACCTCAGGCAGCATTGCTGCCTCCCATCTCCCAGTCGCCTTGCCAACGTGCGCGCACGGCGATCATCAGTGTGGCCGCTTCCGTCATTCCTGTTTCAAACAACCTGATCAGCTCTCTCGCTACGGCGTTGGCCGCCGCCGTGTCGGGCAAGATAGCAAATTCCTGGCACAGCGCGTCGAACGCGTCGCGAAGGATGTTCAGGTCACTGGGGTAGAGAGCTTCCGTATTCGTGCGGGTTGGTCGGCTAAGCATCAGGCGCTCCTATTCGGCTACAGTGGGATTGCTCCCAAGCAGCGGCGCCCGTTACACAGCCGCTGACAATGGCTTTATGCGGCACAGCCCAGCAGGTGTCATTAAACTATGATGCACGGCGCGTCGTTCGCCCGTTGAGGGCGCATATGGAGTTGTCCTTGGCTGTCGTGACGCAAGTTTCTTCGCAATGCGTCGGCGGCCTAGCCCCGACCTGTTGTCCGGCGCCTGGAACTCTTCGCGACTGACGGCATTATCTAGTCCGACCAACCGGGGGCGAAATGGGAGTCACGTCACGCGAACGTTCGTCTGAAGTGCAGCGCTTCCAGCTTCTGGCGGGGTTGGGTGACAGGATTCGGGAGATCGATGATCCTGCCGAACTGGCATTTGCGGCAGCGGAATTGCTTGGGAAGCATTTTGGCATCAGTCGAGCCGGATATGGCACGATCGATCTCAAGAAAGAAACGATAGTCATCGACAGAGACTGGAACGCGCCGGGAATCCGAAGTCTGGCCGGAACTCTGAACTTCAGGGACTACGGCTCCTATGTCGATGATTTGAAACGAGGCGAGACGGTCGTCTTCGAGAATGCCGAGACAGACCCGCGAACCCACGACCATGCCGAGGCTCTCAAAGCAATCAGCGCCCAATCCGTCATCAACATGCCGGTTACGGAGCGCGGCGGGTTGGTTGCGTTATTGTACCTCAATCACTCCGAGCCAAGACACTGGACGCCGGCCGAGGTTGCTCTGGTTTCGGAAGTGGCTGACCGGACGCGCACCGCAATTGAACGGCTTCGTGCGGAGAAGGCCCTGCGTGAAAATGCCGAGCGCCTGGCCTTTCTGGATCGCCTCGGCAGAGAGATATCCCCGGCGACAGATGCCGACGCTGTCATGGAGGTCACCACCCGTCTACTTGGCGAACATCTAGGCGTTTCGATTTGCGCCTACGCTGACATGGAGCCGGACCAGGACCACTTCACCATTCGCGGCGACTGGAGCGCTCCTGGCTCGCCTAGCATCAGGGGATACTACAGTCTTGCCGATTTCGGTCGCCTCGCTGTTGGCAATCTGACCGCCAATCGGCCGCTCGTCATCAACGACAATCTCGAGGAAATTGCGCCCGAGGAAGCAAAGACCTTTCAGGACATCGGCATAACGGCAACGATCTGCATGCCCTTGGTCAAGCAAGGCCGGCTGGCTGCGCTAATGGCCGTTCACGACACGCAGCGCCGCGTCTGGTCGCAGCGCGAACTGTCCTTGCTGGCGGAGGTGACAGAGCGGTCATGGGCTCACATCGAGCGCGTCCGCTCGGAACAGGCTGCCCGAGCGAGCGAGGAGCGGCTAAGGCTAGCGACCGATGCGGCCGCTATCGGAACGTGGGACTATGATCCCATCACAAGGGTGCTGCGTTGGGACGACCGATGCAAAGCTCTCTTCGGTCTGCCACCTGAGGCGGAGGTGACATATGAGAGCGCGTTCCTGGCCGGTCTCCATCCAGAAGACCGTGAACGGGCGGATGAGGCCGTACGCCGGGCGCTCGCGCCGGGCGAGTCTTCCCGCTACGACATCGAATATCGGACGATCGGGCTGCGCGACGGAAAGGAGCGTTGGATAGCTGCAACGGGCGAATCTCTTTTCCGGTCCGGACGCGCGGTGCGTTTCATCGGCACCGTCATGGATATTACCGCGCGAAAGCGGGTGGAGAACCAGCTTCAGATGATGAATGCGACTGCCGCCGCCGTGGCAGCCGAGCTGGACGTGGAGCGCATTGTCCAGATTGTCACCGACGCTGGCGTCGCGCTGTCAGGCGCGCAATTCGGAGCTTTTTTCTACAATGTCCTCGATGACACGGGGGACAGCTATGTGCTCTACGCCCTGTCGGGAGCGCCACGCTCCGCTTTCGAAAATTTTCCCATGCCACGCAACACGGCCGTGTTCGAGCCTACTTTTCGCGGGACGGGCGTGGTGCGTTCCGATGATATCCTCATGGATGTGCGCTATGGAAAAAATTCGCCGAGGAAGGGAATGCCGGAAGGCCATCTTCCCGTGCGATCCTATCTTGCCGTGCCGGTCATTTCGCGATCGGGCGAAGTGCTGGGTGGGCTGTTCTTCGGACATTCCGGTTGCGGTGTCTTTGCCGCAGAGCATGAGACAGCCTTGCTGGGGCTGGCCGGTCATGCCGCCACGGCAATCGACAACTCCCGACTGTTCAAAGCGCTGCAGACGCTCAACGCCACTCTTGAGCAGCGTGTGGCTGAGGAAGTTGCCGAACGCGTCCGAGCAGAAGAGCACCTGCGCCAGGCGCAGAAGATGGAGGCCGTGGGACAGCTTACCGGTGGCATCGCCCACGACTTCAACAATATGCTGGCTGTCATCATTGGCGGTTTGAATCTCGTGCAGCGCAAGCTCCGAAACGGCGACACGAACGTGAACCACTTCGTCACCGGTGCAATCGATGGGGCACAACGCGCTGCGGAACTTACCAAGCGGCTGCTTGCCTTCTCTCGCCAGCAGCCCTTGGCACCGACGCGCCTGAATCCTAATCGACTCGTCTCCGGCATGAGCGAACTGCTGAGCCGAACGCTTGGAGAGACCATAGCAATCGAGACGGTGCTCGCCGCTGGGCTATGGCATGTGGAGGCCGATGCAGGGCAATTGGAAAGCGCATTGCTCAACCTTTGCGTCAACGCACGCGATGCCATGCCCGGCGGCGGAAAGCTCACGATTGAAACGTCTAACGCCCATATTGACGATCGGTATGCGAGAGAAAACGCGATCTCCTCGGGCCAGTATGTGATGATAGCGGTCACCGATTCCGGAACGGGCATGACTGCGGACGTGCTGGCAAGAGCCTTCGATCCGTTCTTCACCACAAAGGGAGTCGGCAAGGGTACCGGATTGGGACTTAGCCAAGTGTATGGGTTTGTTCGTCAGTCCGGCGGCAGCGTCAAGATCTATTCCGAACTCGGTGTCGGAACCACCTTGAAGATCTATCTACCGCGGTCGCATGGCGGCATTCCCGACAGCCCGGCCGCCGCCTTGGCGGGCGAGCATCCGGGACATTCAGACGAGGTCATCATGATCGTCGAGGATGAAGATCGTGTACGCCTGATGGCCGCAGAAGCGCTGCGAGAACTGGGCTATTCCGTCCTGGAAATGTCGGGGCCACGAGATGCACTTGCCGCCGTGGAGAGCGGGCATGTGCCTTCGCTTCTGTTCACCGATGTGGTCATGCCGGAAATGTCAGGCCGCGAACTGGTGGACAAGGTCAGGACATCGCACCCGTCACTAAAGGTGCTCTACACCACCGGCTACACGCGAAACGCGATTGTTCACAATGGCACGCTCGATTTTGGAACGGAGCTTTTGACCAAACCCTACACGATCGACGAGCTGGCCGAGAAGGTCCGAAAGGTGCTCGATCGAAAGTAACGATCGGCCAGAGGCGATGTACTCAAGCGGCCGACCCAAATCCACTGCAGGCACGGCGGGGCGGTATGATGTCTCGCCGGAACCAGGGGGACTGCCGCGAGTTCTCTGGAATGGCAAATCATCCGATCACCAGCGCCCTTACCTCAATCGGCACACTGACTTCCCGTCCCGCTGCGTTCCTGGTCTTGTTGGCCTACGCAATTCTTTGGATGATTTTCGAGCGACAGAGCTTGGATTGGCATGGAGCCGCAACATTGTTCACCTGGGCGATGACGCTGTTCATCCAGCGTGCGGAGCACCGCGACACTCAAGCGATCCATGCCAAGCTGGACGAGATCCTGCGGTCAGATCACGCGGCTTCAAACATCACCCGGATCGACGATGAAGAGCCCGAGGAGATCGAAAAACATCGCCATCGCCAGCAACAGGGCGATTGACGTGCAGCCTTTCGGTCCCGTTGCGTCAGGCGCCCGCAAGAAGACCTCCCGCATTGCGCCTTGGCGAAAGGTGCTCATCTATCTGGCCATTGCCGCCATCGGCAGCCTGCTCACGGTGTTGATCATAAACCTCACTCCGCAGCCGCGCGTTCTACGATCTATCGTCCCCCACCGGTTCGACGCTACGGATCCCCAATTTTCCAAGACGATGAGCAGCTATTCGCAAGGGCAGATGTTCGGTTCCAACGCGGTCCAAACTCTCGTCAACGGAGACGAAATATTTCCCTCAATGCTGCAAGCAATCGGGGCGGCTCGATCCAGCGTCAACATGGAAACGTATATTTATTGGTCAGGAGCCATCGGCTACGAGTTCGCGATCGCATTGGCGACGAAGGCCCGCGAAGGCGTGGAAGTCCGCGTGAACGTCGACTGGGTTGGCAGCCTTCCCTTCGACGAGGACCTGATCCGCATCATGACGACGGCAGGTGTGCGGTTCGAACGCTATCGGCCGCTACGCTGGTATACGTTGGACCGTGTAAACAACCGAACTCATCGCAAGCTGCTGATCGTTGATGGCCGGATCGCTTTCACCGGCGGGGTCGGCATTGCCGATGATTGGCGCGGGAACGCACGCAACTCAAATGAATGGCGCGACACCCATTACCGGATCGAAGGACCAGCCGTGCCCGCATTCCAGGCGGCGTTCGCCGAAAACTGGCTTGAGACGACCGGCGAGACATTGCAGGGCGGGAAGTTCTACCCTGCAGTTGCGGCCGCTGGCGGTCTCGATGCGCAGTTGATACTTTCTTCGCAGCCAAACGGCTCGGAGAACATGGAGCTGATGATGTTGGCGGCAATAGCCGCGGCCAAGGATCATCTGCGCATCGGCATGGCCTACTTCGTGCCGGACGACATCGCGCTGCAGCAGATTCTTGATGCAAGGAAGCGAGGCGTCTCGGTCGATGTCATCGTTCCCAATTGGCTCACGGATGTGCCTGTGGTGCGAAAGGGCTCGCGCTTTTTCTGGGGCGAATTGCTCAAGGCCGGTGTGCGCATCTTTGAGTTTCAACCCACAATGTACCATCCCAAGCTTTTGATCGTCGACGATGTCTGGGTGAGCTTTGGCTCGGCTAATCTGGATGAGCGATCCTTGCGCCTCAACGATGAGGCCAGTCTGAACGTCTACGGCTTGGAATTCGCGCGGACGCAAATAGACGTTTTCAACGAGGACCTGAAGCGATCAAGGCAGGTCAGTCTGGAAGAATGGCAAGCGCGTCCGCTAAGCGAAAAGGTCACCGACTACTTTGCGAGCAGGTTTCGCTCCCAGCTCTGATAATGGCGAGGAGGCGGAGATCCAAAGTCCCCGCGATTGCTCGCCAGGTATTTCGCAGCCTTGCTGGATCAGGTCGCGGAAGCCCTCCCTCCCAGCCGCGCTCGCCGCTGGACTCTCCCAGTGTTCCGCACGGATGTGGAGAGCCTAAAAGACTTCGATCACCTTACGGCTTCTCTTTTTGAGAGCCTGGATGGGTTTGCGGCGAGTTTGCGGCTGCGCCGGCGACGACTCCACCGGACGCTGTGCAAGCCTTGCTTGTCTCAGCCGCGCCGTCTTCTCGGCGCGTTGTGCGCGTTCAGCGTCCAGCGTCTCTTGGCTGATGCGTTTGGCGCGGTCGTATCTTTCCTTGTCATGATTGCGCGTCACGGACACCTCCTAGCCAGCAACAAAAATCCTGCGAACCTTTTTGGTGACACGCTGCTTGCGTTCTATGGGAGACGGCGTGATGGCCTGTGCGAGGCGCGCTTCCTTCAACCGCGCCGTCTTGGCGGCGCGCTCAGCACGTTCCTTGTCGACAATGATTGCTGCAGCTGATGTGGTCTTCTCGTTGCGAGCGTCATTATTGGTCCGCGGCATCTCAGCGCCTCGCCTTAATTCTTGTCGCCCGCAGAGCCATTTTGTACCTGGGTCGTGCTCTAACCTGGTGTATCGCCCCCTTGGGCGAGATTTTGCCTCGATGAGCCGGCTTCATGCGCAGGTGGTTGTCGTTGTCCGCTTGTGGGATGGCCATCTCGGTTCTCCTATGCGGGCCGAACTTCGATATGACACAAGTGTTCCAAGGCAACGCGCAAGCTGCTGGGCTATTTTCGAGGCAAGGAAACGCGCTTCAGGCGCGTGATCGGGGAACCGTGACAGGGGGCCGTAGCTGGAACTTTGAGAGCGCAGATAGCGTCGGCGCCTGCACACGGCGGCCCTCTCCCCTCTCGCAAAAGCTGTCAGCCGCGGCGGTGCGATTACCGGCAGCAAAGGAGCTTGGTGTCGACGATGAACTTCCTGGCGACGAGATCGTTCGGACATTGCTGCAGCGCAGGATCCCCCCGCGAGCGCATTAGCTCCGTATTGTATGGCGTTAGGGCCGTTGAACCACCACCGGGGTGTGTCAGTAGCACCTTACAGGCAGCCGCAGGTCCAAACGAGCAGCACCGTTCCAAGCGCATAAGGGACCAGAAGCAAACCTATCGTCACCCAGAAAGCCGGCTCTGCCAAGGCGGCCATGTCCTTGCGAAACTGCTCCATGGGGCTACCCCGGCAACTTCGACAAACGAAAAGAGCTGATCTGGTATGGCCTACGGCCCGCTTTTGGCATCTTCGACCTCCAGCGCATCCATGAGGGCTGCCACATCGCTGGGTTCGCCAGCGGCGTCACCATGCACGCCAGTTCGCGCTTTCTTGAGCGCTTGCTCGATCGCATCTTCAATGTTTCCGAGCTCGTCCTCACGCACCTCGCGACCATAACCGGCCGCTTCGGCATCCTGCTCGAATTGCTGAGCCAGCACGGCGAAGCTCACTTCCTCTTGGCCGGCAAGAGTGCCGACATTCTCCTGCAGCCAGCTTTCAAAAAACTCTTTGGTCGCGTTCATCGGATAACTCCTCCACCGGATTAAGCGCGGCGGCGATCCGAAGTTCCGCCATGGCGTCACTTTCTCAATCAGACGAACAGAAGCGCGTGCGCTGACATTCACGGAAGGCAGCTGAACTTTCAGGTGCCACATGACCGCCGCTTCATTTGGCCTTTTGCGTATCCGGCGCGAACAGGGCTTGGCCTGCCAGCTTCGCGTGCAACGTGCGGGCCAGGTCAAGATGTTCAAGCACCGTCGGCAGCTTTTCGGAGGCGAAGCGCTGAAGCGCTGCATCCTCGCCCGAGCCTATCTCCCAAGCCAGGAGCTGCGCCGTCCTTTGGTGATCGACGATCTGCGCCCTCAGGTACGCCAGCTCAAACGCGGCGCCGTCGAGCTTTTCGAGATCGGAACGGATTTTCTTGTGATCTGGATCGAGCCCTTCGGGAAGTGGAATCTTGCTTTTATCGGCCACGGATTTCAGCTGCTCATTGGCCTTGTTGTGATCATCGACCATCCGATTTGCAAATTCACGGAGGTCTTCGTGGCTTGTCTTTCCAGCCGCGAGTCGCCCGAACTCTATCTCGGCCCTGCCGCCTGCCGTAATTAGCTGTACGAAAAGCCGATCCTGATAATTCGTCTGGTGCGGTGCTGGAACTCCAGGCTTCTCCATACTGGTATCGGGGGCAAGACCGGCTGGATTGCCGATTTGCGCCAGCGCACAGCAGGGCGACACTGCCAGGACTACTGTCATTATGGCGGCACGCATGAACTGTCCTCCATTCAATACCTAGTTAATTGTCGGCCGCGGTTTTTCCCGGATGATGTCTAGAGCGTGAGCAAATAGGCCACCAATGCTTCCTTTTCCGATTGGTCGAGCTTCGTTCCGAGCACCAGGTTGAAGAACTCAACGGTATCGCCCAGCGTCATCAGACGGCCGTCATGAAGATAGGGCGGAGAATCCTTGATCCCGCGCAACGTGAAGGTCTTGATGGGTCCATCTGGAATGGCAACCTGGTCGTTGAACGTCTGACCAACTTTGTAGAATCGCTCGAGCTTCAGGTCGTGCATATTGTTGTCCATGAAGGACTGGGCTGGAACATGACATTCGCCGCAGCGGCCCTTTCCCATGAACACCTGCTCGCCCTTGATCTCCAGCGCACTGGCGGTAGCCGGGTCAAGTCGTCCAAAGGGATCGAGCTTGGGTGCCGGAGGAAAATCGATGATGTTCTGCATCTGCGCCATCATCGCGACCTGGTTGGGCCGATCCGGCAGGTTCACGCCCTTGCGGGTGGCGCTCACGTGATCGCCGTTGAAATAGGCGGTGCGCTGTTCGAACTCCGTAAAGTCTTCCACGGAACGCAGCGAGCGCTTGGATCCGTGGATCTGCTGGTTGAACAAGCCGCGCAGGCTGGTTGTGTCGAGCCGGAAG
>NZ_RZPF01000201.1:0-9205 GCF_004022735.1 Mesorhizobium sp. M7A.F.Ca.AU.001.01.1.1 | reverse complement strand
CGAGGTTGGAGGCGCGCAGCACGTCCTGGCTTTCCGGAATGATGCCGAGCAGCGGCACCGACAGGATTTCCAGCACGTCGTCGATGGACAGCATCTCGCCGCGCGAGGCGCGCGCCGCATCGTAGCGCGTCACCAGCACATGCTTGGCGATCTGCTCGCCCTGCTCGGCCCGCAAGGTGCGGGCATCGAGCAGGCCGATGATGCGATCGGAATCGCGCACCGACGACACTTCCGGATTGGTGACGATGACCGCCTCGTCGGCAAAGCGCATGGCGAGCTGCGCGCCGCGCTCGATGCCGGCCGGGCTGTCGCAGAAGACGTAGTCGAACACCGAGCGCAGCTTGTCGATGACTTCGCCGACGCCTTCCTCGGTCAGCGCATCCTTGTCGCGCGTCTGCGAGGCCGGCAGCAGGAACAGCGTCTCGACCCGCTTGTCGCGGATCAGCGCCTGCGAGAGCTTCGCCTGGCCCTGGATGACGTTGACGAGGTCGAACACCACGCGCCGTTCGGCGCCCATGATCAGGTCGAGGTTGCGCAGGCCGACGTCGAAGTCGACGAGCGCCACCTTCTTGCCGGTCTTGGCCACGGCCGCCCCGAGGGCCGCCGTCGAGGTCGTCTTGCCGACGCCCCCCTTGCCCGAGGTGACCACCACTACCTTGCCCATTGAAAAGCCTCCGTTGTTGTTGTTCTTGGTCGGGCGGCCCTCGGCCGCCCCAATATCGAAACGAATGTCAGCTCAGCGTCGAAACCCGCAAGGCGTCGCCGTCGAGAAACGCCTGCACCGGCTTGCCGCGCGAAACGCCTTCCATCTCCTCGGCGGTGACGTACCAGCCGTCGACCGCCAGCAGCTCCGCCTCGTTCTTGCGGCAGAAGATGCGCGCGCCCCTGTTGCCCAGCGCACCCGCCGAAGCGCGCCCGCGCAGCGTGCCGTAGACATGGATCGAGCCCGCCGCGATGATCTCCGACCCGGAAGCGACAGAACCCAGCACGATGACATCGCCATGCGGATGCACGATCGCCTGGCCGGAGCGGATCGGCGCCTTGATCATCAGCGTGCCCGAAGCTTCAACCTGCGGCTCGCTATCGCCCGCCTTGCTTGCGCCAGCCTTGCCGTCGCCGGCCTTGGCCGCGCTGCCCGCATCCGCATGCTGTTCAGCCGCCCTGCCCTCGGCCTTGTCGAAACCCTCCGCCCGCGCCTCGCGGGGCAGCAACCCATCCGTCGTCGCCTCCTTGGCGCCGACCAGCACCGGCGGCAGGTTGGGCGCGAGTGCGGCGTGGCCGTCGAGCTCGATGGCGTAGACGCGGATGCCGCGATGGCCAAGCACGTCGACCAGCGATTCGATCGCGGCGACATCGGGCTTCAAGGTGTTGAGATCAAGCACCACCGGCCGCCCGGCAAAATAGCCAGGCGAATTGCCGATCCAGTGATCCAGCCCCTCCAGCCACACGTCCAAAGGCGCCTCCGGCGTCAGCGTGAAAGCGACGAAAGAGCGGGCACGAAAGCGAATGGATTTGGCCTCGAGGGGGGCGGCAAAGGTCACGGCTGGCGAATCCTTACTGAGAGGTAAACGCTAGCGAGGGAATGGTTAACGAATGGTTAATGCCAGGGGTGGGAAGGCGGTAGGACGACAATTCCTGTTCCCGGCGACCCTACCCGAAAGAGCACTCGGCTACGGTGATGTTTGCTTGCCCAGCACTAGGCCGCATCACGGTCCTGCGGTTTCATGCGTGCTGGCACGTTTGCTCTGCGAATAACGTCCGCGATATGGCTAGTTAGGCCAACTTCGCCCTGCAATTCCACACCATGGTGCGGCTCAAGGCTGTCAATGACGTCGCGTAACTTCTCAAGTCCTTGCGAGACGTCAAAGACTATCCAATGCTCTGCTTTTCCCGGGACAAGCACGCCAGCAGCACTCTTAGTTGCGCCATGATGCATCTGCACCACCCATGCCCGTTTGCCATCGTGAACCCACTCGAAACGCACCGGGCCCAATTCGGCCGCACCCGCATGCAGGCGTTCAACGTCCGCGATAATTGACGACGGAAGTATCTCTGCCTTGGCAGTGCCTAACATGAACCTGTCACCCACACCGCGTAGCCCCTCGGTGACGATCTCCCCGCTCTGGAGCACTATCGACGCACCGGAATAGAGCGGCTCAACACTTGCTTGTCCCAGAATCGAAGCGATTAACTTGTGGTCCGGATCTTCTTCCTGCATGATCCTAAAGGGGTCGCTCCAGCCGCGCGTTGTCGTGAATTTGCCCGGTGTCTGCTCGATTGGTGCAGTGCGACACCAGACCTCCGACGAACCCGTTGCTTGGCCGAACGTAAACGGTGCCACCCGCCGATTGACCACAGTAGTGCGCGGTACTGGCAGGCCAATGAGGTGTGCGACAAGAAGCCCGAAGACCTTATCGCCAAGCATATGACTAAATCTGTTGGGCCACTGCGCTACCGGAAACAAATCTAACCCTTTGTGTTCAGCAATCTCCCATCCCAACGTGTGCATGCGACGCCAGCCACGTGGCCGGGGATGCAGACTGAATTCCAGGCGCGTGTTTTCGGGAACTGCCAAATCCGGTTCGAAACCGTAAACCGTAGCGAGGAGTCGGAATCCCCAACCGAGAGGTAGAGAAGCTGTGCCTGCCTTCTCTACCGCGCGAGGCGTATCGTCGGGAGCAAACTCGATGATCTTCCCAAGCACCACCCCGGAAACGCCACCATCGTGGATATCGACCGTTTCATTTACGATGGTATGCAGACCTTCGCGCGTGAGGCGTGCGATCGCATCGACAATATCGTTAACTCGAGTCAGACCGTATATGAATTCGCGGCTAAGCGGGCTTTCAGGTGTAAAGCTTCTCACATTCACGGAGCCGTCAGCGCTTCGCGCAAGGAGTGTCTCGGCAACTTCGGTAACGTTGGAGAATATGCGGTTAGGGCTTTCCCCAAGGACGCGTGAATACGCCTGCTTTGGTTTCCCACGATGCGGTTCATAGCTGACGAATTGCGCTACGTTGATAAGTTCAGCGAGCCGATCGAGCGAAGCGTCTTTTCGCGGAATGCCACCACCCGGCACGTAGACTACAGTCGCCACTGTTGTTTCGAGTTGGCTATATGCAGCACGCAATGTGTTCTGGAGAGCGAGCGGCGGCACAGCCAGTGCATCAACGCGAGCGAGTGCGCGGCTGATTGCGGCGACACCATCTCGTGCGACGATGGGCGATCCGTCAACACGAGCGGTGGGGATGCCTTCGAGATGTGCACGGCAGAATTCAGAGGCACTACCCGCGCTGTATTCCCATCCGTCCATTAACAGGATGCGGCTCGCGTGAGCTGAGATGAACTGCTGCCACAACTCTAGATAATCTTCTTGGGTCCAACCGTTAATGAATAGGCTCGCTGGCTCAACCACCGGCTCCGAGCCCCTGGCGCGGAGCAGTTCGGCTGTCGCTTTGAGCTGGTTCTCGTTCGGAATAATCACCTGCTCGACAAGTTCGGCACGATAAGCGCTCGCATCGGCCTCAAGCTGATATCCGATCTTGCTCCACCAATCTATGAACCGCAGTCCCGACGTGATCGGGCCGCTGAGATAGACGACCTTTCGTGATCCGAAGGCAGAACGCCAAGCTTGACGGATGCCGCTTAGCGGCTGGGGGGATTGAGCTGTCATTTCCTAACGTATTCCGGACTGCGCCGCTTAACGAACCTTAAGGATTCTTCTCTGAGCTTAAGTTCACTAGCGAACGAAGCCAGCTTGCCATTCTTTTCATCAGCCTTAAATAAAGCCGCGCAATCGAGAGCCGGATTTTTCTTTTCCTTAAGGACTGCGCCCTCCCGCGCTGCCATCTCGATAAGGGGCAGGAACTCGCGTTCAATTGCCTCCCGATCGTCTATTTCGTCGAATGCGCCATTGTAGAGGCGAAGAGTCGTTGTGCGTCCCCATTCCAAGAACTCACTCTCAAGTTCCGTCACACTTTGACTGTTACCAACCTGGCGAACAACACGCGCCACTGCAGCCTCGATATCCTTATAGCCCAAGAAGAATGAAGCACTCCGCAGGATACTCCATTTACCGGATTTCTCGATATTGTCAGGATTCAGCGCATGGTCGGCCGGGAGATTTCCCTTTTCGATCGCATCTTTCAGAAAATTCTTTATCATCTTCTGCCTTGAAGTAGCATCCGGCGGAAGCAGTAGGTAATTCTCGTCGATACGCCCCGTTCTACGGATCGCCGGATCGATGCGATATGCGTAATTGGTAGCCATGATGAAGATACCGCGCTTCGCTCGGCGCAAGTTATTAAACTTGGTCAGCATGCCAGGCGTCATGAACTTGAATACGGTATCTTGCTGGCCATGCCGCTTCGAGCTTCGATCCAGCACGAGTTCGTCAATCTCGTCGAAGAGGACCACGACGTCCGCCTGCGCCTCAAGCACCTCAAAGATCATTTTAGCGCGCGCTTCCACCTCGCCCCCGCCACCTGCCAGAAAGTCGCTGACGGTAATCGTTACGAGCGGAAAGCCGAGCGCATCCGCTAAATTTTCAGCAACGCTGGTTTTGCCGGTGCCAGGCGGGCCATAAATTAACATAGAATAATTTCGGGGACTTCCGCCGAGCCAAGGCAAAAGGAACTCCTCTTCTACCTTACGATAGGTCTCGAAGTATGGCCCGAGTGAGGTTATCGGCTCAAAGCTCTCCCTCAGATCTGCTTTGTCATCCGGGGCCGCGGCCGTTGTCGTCTTTCGAGCTAGTTGCATCGCTTGGGTCGCAGGACTCCAAGACTGTTTGGCACGTTGAGGCTTTCGAACGTTGAAGCGAGACAGTCGCAGCGTGGTGCGAGCTATGTGGCCGTGGAGGCTACGCCGGTATCCCAGAAGAAAATCGACTACCTGCGCGGTATCCCAAAGTTGGATCGAGTCAGGATCCGCGACATGGTCCGAGTGCCAGCCTGAAACTCGGCGTGGCGTTCCTTCAACATCGATTGTGACGCGCCTCGCCGCAAGCCAACTCCAGAAGCGGCGAAACAGAGCTATGTATCGTTCCGAGCGCCCATGAAACCGCTCGTCCTTATCTAGTCTCTGGCAGCACCGCAGAAGTGAATTTGCGGCCTCCACACTTATTGGGAAAAGTACAAACCCCTTTACGGTGCGCAGGAAGGGCTTACTTGGGCGCCAGTGAGCACTAGTCTGCTGCGCTTGCTCGAGGACATCAAGAACACGGTCGAATAGACGCACATCTATTGTCTGCTCCGAGAGGAGCAGCACGCCCTCCAAAGAGAAGATCAACTCGGCAGGATCGAAGCGGCTGTCCGGGATATTTGAGTACGAAAGCTGATCGTGAAGTGTACTCTCAAAGTAGCGCAGATATGCAGCTCTGCCTTCTATCTCTTGCCCCAGCGTATGAGCTGCACGCACGACTAACAAAGGAACGAATGCGTTGGGTACGACTTTTGATTCCGTCAAGCCTCTGTTCTTAAAAATAAAAAAACTGACGAAGCTGTTCGTCGGATCAATCTTTACGAGTTTCTGAACGACGATCCTGGCATCGGCCATGAGATCATCGGTCCCACCAGGTGTCGCCGACAAAACCTCGGCAAGAAACGACATGGTTAGCGGGTCATTGGTCCCGTAGGTAGGAGAAATCGTTGTTATGGTTTGGGCTCTGGTCTCAGAACGGGCTTCTCTAAGCTCAGCGACCAACCTGTCAAATGCCTTCTTTCGCGCTTCATCCAGCTTTTTCGCGTATTGACCGCCAACCTCAAATGCATAGCCTGGACGAGATGTGCCAACTCGTTGCGACTCGCGAAGAAGATCGATTGCGCGGATCATCATTGTCATCGTGCTATGCGAAATCTTGTGCTTGTCATTTTCTTTTCGGCGATCGGGAATTTCATAGGGCCAGTTGGGTTTCTCCGAATTGAACGTTCCCGCAATCGTTTCTCCTGTTTCTAGAAGCACTCGATCGATGGCGGCAATGTCTTCCCGATCACGTTGGATTCCATCACTGAGATAGGATTCGAGAGTATGCAAATGACCTCTGGAGTTCACTGTTCCTGTGCCGCAAGCGACCGATTCGGTATAAGGGCACTGTAGTGTTTAGGAAAGGGTGACCGCATCACTCAACCTGAGCCTAACGCATCCATACTAAGCGATACGCGCCCAGGGAGCTGTGATCCACCGCAACCCGCCCCTCAACTGAAAGCTTCCCTACCACCCATTCGCCACCATCAGCACGTTGCCCGTCTCCTGCTCCGCTGCTGGTGCAGCTATATTGCGCCGATGGCGGCAATTGCCAGTAGGAACATGCCCGCCGTGATCGCTGTCTTCTCGGAATGTTCTGCCGGGCGAAGTTTGGTGTGAAAGAGGACTCCCGCCGGGCCATGCCCAGGTATCCAGCCTGCAAGGAACGTCCCACTATCCCCTCAATGCCGCTTAAAATACTACACCTCGCGCTCATGCTTCTCCATCGCCTCACGCGTCTCGAACGTTCCCAGATTCCGCCTTTTCCCGGTCTTCTCATCCTCCTAGCGCGAATAAAGCCGGTATTTTCCGCATTTCATTTTCCGGATCATTTCGCTCTCCCTGGCTGATAGTTTCCCCTTGCCCTTGAGGTCCGCGCGGCTGCCCAGATTCCTCCTCGACCTCTCAAAACGGATGCACGACCCAACGACACAGGCTATATTGCCCCGTCTGGCCGAGGTCATCGAAGGGGAGGCATGACATGCAGGCAATGCCGATAGCGCATCAAGCCGCGCAACCCGTGCGCCCCATATCCTCCCTGGCCGGCTATCCGGCCGCCGTCCTGTGCTGGCTGCTTTCGGCCGGTGTCTACATCGCGGCCAAATGGGTGGCGCCTGAAATGCCGCCCTGGGGTCTCTGTTTCTGGCGGCTGACGCTTGCCTGCGCCATCCTGCTGCCGATCGTGCACCGTCATCACGAGGCGATGATCGGGCTTTTGCGAACGCGCGCCGTGGAGGTCGTCGCCGTGGGGGCGATCGGCCTGACGCTCTGCCAGGGTATGATCTACCATGGCCTCAACCACACCGACGCCACCACGGCCGGCATCATCATGGCGCTGTCGCCGGTCATGACGATGGTGCTTGCCCGTTTCGTGCTTGGCGAGCCGCTCGGCCTGTGGAAGTCGCTTGGCGCGCTGGTTGCGCTTGCCGGGATGATTTTCATCGTTGCCCACGGCAACCTGACGGCGCTGCTGCAGCTCAAGCTCAACGCCGGCGAGCTGTGGATCGTCGGCAGCGCGTTCTGCTGGGGCCTCTACACCGTGCTTTTGCGCCGTGCCAAATTCGGCATCGAACTCCTGCCGATGGTCGTGCTGCTGCTCGGCGCCGGTGCGCTGGTCGCCTTGCCTTTCCATGCGTGGGAATTGTTCAACGACGAACGCTCCGCCATGAACGTCCACAGCCTTCTCGCGCTCGCCTATCTGGCAGGTCCCGGCGGCGCCCTGATGTACTACCTCTACAACAAAAGCGTGCAAACGCTGGGTGCTAGCCGGGCAAGCATGCTGCTCTACCTGCAGACGGTGTTCGTGGCCGTGCTCGCCTATCTGCTGCTCGGCGAGGGCTTGCACGATTACGACCTGGTCGGTGCGGCCTTCATCGTCGCCGGCATCGTGCTCGCTACCGTAGTCAGGCCAGCTCAACCACGCGTGGCGTAGACATCTTGCGGGTGACGGCTGTATTCAGCGCCGGCCGCATTGGCGTTTGGTGAGTCACCATTGCGACAGCCAGAGGCCCCCTCTCAATGCCGCTTGAAATACTGCACCTCCTTCTCGTGCTTCTCCGCCGCCTCGCGCGTATCGAACGTTCCGAGGTTGCGCCGCTTGCCGGTCTTGTCGTCCTTCTTGCGCGAATACAGCCGGTATTTGCCGTCCTTGAGTTTTCGGATCATCTCGCTCTCCCTGGCTAGGATTGGCCCTGATCAAGGTTTCCGCTTACCGGGCGGCGGCCTGCCGACCAGCGCCTGCGTCTTGTCGCCATGCTCATTCCCCGGTTGTGTCAGGGATCAACGCCGTTCCAATCCAAATGATCCACCCGTTCGAAGGCAGCACTCTACGGCGCCCCCCCTCTGGCCTGCCGGCCATCTCCCCCACAAGTGGGGAGATTGGCAGCTTTGGCGTCGGCGCTTTCTGGCAACGTCGAAATTCGGCGAGCGCCGGCCAAAACGCAAAAACCCGCCTGGGCGGCGGGTCACTGGCGCAAATCAGCACCATAGGCAGAAATGTAGCATAGCTGCCCTCACCCCGTCAAGAAAAAATTCCTATCCCATCGACAAGCTCCCTGTCCGGACACATGCATCCCGGCCACGAAGGCTAGCGGCGCAATTGCGGCGGCAGCCGACATTCCAACGCAGTAAATTCAGATCCAACTTGACGGAACATTAGCCAAAGCTAATTGTTAGTGGATGCGGCAGGTGGTGCCCTCCATCGCCTGCCGAAGATCGGCCCTCCGATCGGCCCGCGTCCTCCGCCAGAGGCGCGGGCTTTTCGTGCCGATCAGCCGTCGCAGCCTAGCCGGCATTTTTCGTCCTCCGACTATTTCGCCAGTCCCTCATCGGGGTTTCGCCGCCCTTTGGCCTTGAGGCTGCGCGCGGCTTGCTCGACCGCGGCGCGGTCGTTGCCCAAGCGGTCGAGCAGTTCCTGTGCCTCGTCGCCGGAGATGCCGGTGCGCACCGCCAGCGCCTCGACCTCCAGCACGTCGGAGCTGGCGATCTCGCCGGTTTCAGGCAGCGCGTCGCCCGCCGTCAGCGGCAGGGCTCCCTCGCGGTCGATCTCGGCCTCGGCCTGGTGCCAGTGCCGCTCGGGGTCGCCCTGCATGCGGCCTTCCCGTTCCCAGATCTGGTAGGCGCGCTCACGAATTCTGTCGTCCCGGTCGTCGCTCATGGTCAGTCCTCCTTCGGGTCAGGGTTGAACGTCGCGCCAATGCGGACGCTCCGGAAAATCCGCGCGATCGGATCGCCATGCCGGCGGTGCGCGGGGGCTACTGGCATTGCCGTCTCGGGCCACCGGAGTATGGCTGGTAGCTGTTGTCTTCCGGGCGATAGGAGCGGTAGCGGCTGAAGCAGGAATCGACATGGTCGGCCGAAAGCGCTTCGCCGTCATCATCGGCAAGGTAGACGCCAAGGCCAGCGCCGTTTTCCCCGCCGTCGCCGGCAGCCGGCTGGCCGGCCTGACCGGCGGCTTCGAGAT
>NZ_RZPF01000200.1:0-9220 GCF_004022735.1 Mesorhizobium sp. M7A.F.Ca.AU.001.01.1.1 | reverse complement strand
AGCTTGATCGCCTCGACAGCGGTGGCGATGCTGGCAAAGCCGGTCAACACGACGATCCGCATTTCAGGATCGTGTTCGTGCAGCGCCCTGACGCACTCAAGGCCCGAGCCGCTGGCAAGCTTGAGATCGACGACGGCATATTGGAAGGCAACGGTGCCGATCAGCGCCTGCACGCCGTCGACGCTCCGGCAGCTATGCGTTTCGTAATCACGCCGTTCGAAAGACCGGCGCAGTGCGTTGGCAAAGGCGATGTCGTCCTCGACGATCAGCAGCGTGCGTTCAGTCGGCATTGTGCCCTCGCGGAGACAGAGCAGCCAGCGGCAGATGCAACGTAACCGAAGCTCCCCCCTCGGTTCTGTTTCTTACAGTGACGCTACCCCCCAGCTTGCGGATGACATTGACGACCAGAAACAGGCCGAGCCCGCTACCTGGCCGGTTCTTGGTCGACGTGTAGGGCTTGCCGAATTCAGCAAGCATGGCTTCTTCAAATCCCGGTCCCGCGTCGACAACTTCGATGATGAGATCGTCCGCGTGGCGGCTGACGATCAAACCGACCCATAGAGGCGACGCTTCAAGTGCGTTGTCCAGTACATTGAACATCACCTGTTTGAGCGCGGGATCGGAGACGATCTCCTGGTTGGCGCCGAAACGCCTGGTGTATTCGAAACCTTGCGGCAGCCGTGTCGACTTCCATTCGGCCACCAGCTCCGCCAGAAAGGCATCGACGGAGGTGCGAACCGTGCCTTCGCCGCGCAATTCGCCCGACGACATCAGGATTCCCGAAACGATCTTCTTGCAACGGTCCAACTGGCCCTGCATCTCCCGGATTTCCTGCGCCAGATCCGGATCGGCCTCGAGAACCGGCATGCGCTGCCAGTCGTTGAGGATGACGGAAAGCGTAGCCAGCGGCGTGCCGAGCTCATGCGCGGCGCCAGAGGCGAGCAGGCCCATCCTGACGATGTGAGCCTCCTCCGCCGATTGCTGGCGCAAATCCGCAAGATGAGCGTCGCGGGTGCGAATGTTGTTCTGGACCCTGGTGATGAACAGCACCAGAAGCGTTGCCGCCAGGACGAAACAGATGAACATGCCCTGAATGTGCAGGCTGAACAGCCCGGCACCGTGTGCGGCGGGCAGGCTGATCTCACGGTAGAAGGTGGTCAGCGCGATGAAGCACGTGCTTGCAATGAGGACAAGCGCCCAGACCGACCATGTCTCCAGCAGTACCGCGCCCAGGATGACCTGGAGCAGGTAAAGCGAAATGAAGGGATTGGACGCGCCGCCGCTCAGGTAAAGCTGGACCGTCAACGCGGTGACGTCGAGCAGCAGTCCAAGAAACAGCTCGGTGTTGGTGATCGCGTCCTGGCTGCTGTGCCGGCGCAGGCTGGCGACGTTGAGAGCGATCAGCAGCAGGATCACCACTGCCATCGGCACCAGCGGCAGCCCGATGCCAAGCGCGTAGCGGACGAACAGGATCGTCACGATCTGACCGCCGACCGCGATCCAGCGCAGTTGGATCAGAAGCAGAAAATTCTGCTTGTTGGTCTTGTCGTGCAGCGTCATTGGGCCGGGAGGTCCCCAGCCCTGGCCAAGCAGGTCACTCAAGCGGGAGTCCGATCCAGGCGCTGGTTGAGCCGCAGCGCCAGCAGCGTGCATAGCGCTCCCGACAGCAGATAGGCGCCTGACGAGATCAGCCCGAAATGGGCGGACAGGAACAGGGCGACAATGGGGGCGAAGCCGGCGCCGAACAGCCAGGCGAGATCCGAGGTCAGCGCAGCACCTGTATAGCGGTAGTTCTTTGAAAAATTCGAGGCGAGTGCTCCCGAAGACTGGCCGAACGACAGGCCGAGCAGGACGAAGCCCAACACCATGAAGACGGACTCTCCGACGAAGCCGCCATCGAGCAGCTGTGGCGCGAAACCGCTGAACACGGCAATGGCCACCGCCGAGCCTCCAAGCAAGGGCCAGCGCCCGACCCGGTCGGCAACGACGCCCGAGATCGCGATTGCCGCCAGGCCGAAGAAGGCTCCGATCGTCTCGATGACCAGGAACCGTGCCGGTCCCTCGCGCGTGAACAGGAAGATCCAGGACAGAGGAAACACCGTCACCATGTGGAACAGGGCGAAGCTCGCCAGCGGCGCGAAAGCGCCGAGCACGACAGTGCGCCCTTCGGCGCGCAACGTCTCGCGGACGGAAGTCGGCTCCAGTTCCTGGCCTTCGAACAGTTTGGTGTATTCCGGCGTCACCACGATGCGCAGCCGCGCGAACAGGGCGACGACGTTGATGGCGAAGGCGACGAAGAACGGGTAGCGCCAACCCCAGCTGAAGAAGTCTTCAGCCGACAGGTTGCCGACGAAATATGCAAACAGGGCACTGGCGACGATGAGCCCGAGTGGCGCGCCCAGCTGCGGGATCATCGCATACCAGCCGCGACGCTTTTCGGGGGCATTCAACGCCAGCAGCGAGGCAAGTCCGTCCCATGTCCCGCCCAGCGCCAGTCCCTGACCGATCCGGAACACGGCCAGCAGCCAGGCCGAAGCCGGGCCGATCTGGTCGTAACCGGGCACGAAGGCGATCGACACGGTCGAGGTCCCCAGCAGGAACAGCGCGATGGTGAGCTTGGCGCTGCGTCCGTAGGCGCGGTCGAGCGCGGTGAAGATCGCCGTCCCGATCGGCCGCGCGATGAAGGCAAGCGCGAAGATGGCGAAGGAGTAGAGCGTGCCGGTCAACGGGTCGGCATATGGAAATACGAGCTTGGGGAAAACGATGACGGAAGCGATCGCGTAGACGAAGAAGTCGAAGAATTCCGACGTCCTGCCGATGATGACGCCAACGGCGATTTCGCCGGGCTTCACCTCATGATGCCGCGCATTGATCCGTCTTGCGTCGGCTTCGATCTTCGAAGTTGGGCTCACAGCATTCTCCGTCGCCCCGCCGCGGTCTCATACGATCGCTTGCCATGTGCGCGGGCCAGATGCTTTGATGACGCCTGCCGCGTCATTGCGGCATTGGACAAATTGTCCAATGCCTTCATCGCCGCGGTACGGTTAGCACTGGGGGGAACAACCGACAGGTCATACATTGAGCCGTCTTCGTACCCTTTTCCTGCTGCCCCTGCTGGCATCGCTCGGCTCCTGCAGCATGGTCGTCCTGAACCCTGCCGGCGACGTCGCCGAGCAGCAGCGCGACCTGCTGATGGTGTCCACGGCACTGATGCTGATCGTCATCATACCGGTGATGGCTCTCACCATATTCTTTGCCTGGCGATACCGCCAGTCCAACCGCGAGGCGCGCTACGAGCCGGATTGGGACCACTCGACCCATCTCGAACTCGTCATTTGGGCTGTGCCGCTTCTGATCATCATCTGCCTGGGCGCGGTGACCTGGATGGGCACCCATCTGCTCGACCCCTATCGTCCGATCGGACGTGTAGCGGCCGGCAAGCCGCTGCCGCCGGACGTGCGCCCGCTTGAGGTCGAAGTCGTCGCGCTCGACTGGAAATGGCTGTTCATCTATCCGGAATACGGCGTCGCCGTGGTCAACGAACTGGCTGCGCCGGTCGACCGGCCGATCAGCTTTCGCATTACCTCCGCATCGGTGATGAACTCCTTCTACATTCCAGCACTGGCCGGCCAGATCTATGCGATGCCGGGTATGGAAACCAGGCTGCACGCTGTCATCAACAAGTCCGGCGACTATGAAGGGTTCTCTGCCAATTACAGCGGCGCCGGCTTCTCGGGAATGCGCTTCGCGTTCCACGGCCTCGAGGATGCCGGTTTCCAGGCATGGATCGCGAAGGCAAAGGACAGCGGCGGCAAGCTCGACCGAAACGGCTATCTTGAGCTCGAACAGCCCAGTGAGAACCAACCCGTGCGCCACTATGCGGCGGTGGATAGCGATCTCTACAAGGCGATCCTCAACATGTGCGTCGAGCCCGGCAAGATGTGCATGAGCGAGATGTCGCAGATCGATGCCAAGGGCGGTCTGGGAATGGCCGGCATCCGCAACACCCTTCCGCTGCTGTATGACAAGTTCGCCCGGCGCGGCACGATATTCGGCCCCGCCCCATCCTATGTCGCCAGCATATGCACGACCGAAGAAGCACTGGCCGCTTCGAAGGCTGATCAATCCGCCACGCCGATGACCTCGACGCCGATAGTCGGCGCTGGTCTGCAACGGCCACTGCCCCTGTCGATCCGACTGCCGTCACCTTCCGCAACCGGCACGCTTCGGTCGCCCTTCAACTCCTGAGGCGCCACGCAAGACATGTTCGACAATCCTGCTCTTCTCAAGGCGATCTTCGGCCGGCTTACGTTCGAGTCGCTGCCGCTGCACGAGCCCATCGTGGTCGCGACCTTCATTGTCGTCGCGCTGGGCGGCATCGCCCTCGTCGGCGCGCTGACCTATTTCAAGCTCTGGGGCTATCTGTGGCGCGAATGGTTCACCAGCGTCGACCACAAGCGCATCGGTGTGATGTACATGGTGCTCGGCATCGTCATGCTGCTGCGCGGCTTCAGCGACGCCATCATGATGCGACTCCAGCAGGCGATGGCCTTCGGCGGTTCGGAAGGCTATCTCAATTCGCATCATTATGACCAGATCTTCACCGCGCACGGCGTCATCATGATCTTCTTCGTGGCGATGCCGCTGGTGACGGGCCTGATGAATTTCGTCGTCCCGCTGCAGATCGGCGCGCGCGACGTGTCGTTTCCGTTCCTCAACAATTTCAGCTTCTGGATGACGGTCGGCGGCGCGGTCATCGTCATGATGTCGCTGTTCGTCGGCGAATTCGCGCGCACCGGCTGGCTCGCCTACCCGCCGCTGTCGGGTATCGGCTACAGTCCCGATGTCGGTGTCGATTATTATATCTGGGCGCTGCAAGTGGCGGGCGTCGGCACGCTGCTGTCGGGCGTGAACCTGGTCTGCACCATCGTCAAGATGCGCGCGCCTGGCATGACCATGATGAGAATGCCGATCTTCACCTGGACCGCGCTCTGCACAAATGTGCTCATCGTCGCCGCCTTCCCGGTGCTGACGGCGGTGCTGGCCCTGCTGGCTCTCGACCGCTATGTCGGCACCAACTTCTTCACGAACGACTTCGGCGGCAATCCGATGATGTACGTGAACCTGATCTGGATCTGGGGCCACCCCGAGGTCTACATCCTGATCCTGCCGGCCTTCGGCATATTTTCCGAAGTGACCTCGGCCTTCTGCGGCAAGCGGCTCTTTGGCTACACCTCGATGGTCTACGCAACCATCGTCATCACCATCCTGTCCTATCTCGTCTGGCTGCATCACTTTTTCACCATGGGGTCGGGAGCGAGCGTCAACTCGTTCTTCGGCATCACCACGATGATCATTTCGATCCCGACAGGCGCCAAGATATTCAACTGGCTGTTCACCATGTACCGCGGCCGCATCCGCTTCGAACTGCCGATGATGTGGACAGTCGCCTTCATGCTGACCTTCACCGTCGGCGGCATGACCGGCGTGCTGCTCGCCGTTCCGCCGGCCGACTTCGTGCTCCACAACAGCCTGTTCCTGGTCGCGCATTTCCACAACGTCATCATCGGCGGCGTGCTGTTCGGCCTGTTTGCCGGTATCAGCTACTGGTTCCCCAAGGCATTCGGCTTCCGGCTCGATCCGTTCTGGGGAAAGATGTCCTTCTGGTTCTGGGTGGTCGGCTTCTGGTTCGCCTTCATGCCGCTGTACATCCTCGGCCTGATGGGCGTAACGCGCCGGCTACGCACCTTCGAGGATCCCTCGCTGCAGATCTGGTTCATCATCGCCGCTTTTGGCGCCTTCCTGATCCTCCTTGGTATCCTGTCCTTCCTCATCCAGATCTTCGTCAGCGTGCGCCGGCGCGAGCAGCTTCGCGACGACACCGGTGATCCGTGGGACGGGCGTACACTCGAATGGGCAACCTCGTCGCCGCCCCCGGCCTACAATTTCGCCTTTACGCCGGTCGTCCACGATCTCGACACCTGGGCGGACATGAAGAATCGCGGTTACCAGCGTCCGTTGACGGGCTTCCACGACATCCACATGCCGCGCAACACCGGAGCCGGCGTCATTCTGGCTGGGTTGAGCGTGGTGCTTGCCGTGGCGCTCATCTGGTACATCTGGTGGCTGGCGATCGTGAGCTTCGTTGCTCTGATCGGCTACGCCATCGCGCATACCTTCAATTACGACCGGGACTTCCACATTCCGTCCAGCGACGTCACCCGCGTCGAGGACGAGCGGACACGCCTGCTCGCAGCCACCAGCCAGGCGGGATGAGCACCATGGCACACGCCGACACGGTGATCGACGACACGATCTTCCACCTGGAAGACGACCACGGCCATGCCGAGAGCGGCAGCAGCACCATGCTCGGCTTCTGGATCTACCTGATGAGCGACTGCCTCATCTTTGCGATGCTGTTTGCAGTCTACGGCGTGCTCGGTGGCAACTACGCCGCCGGGCCCGCGCCGAAGGACCTGTTCGATCTTCCGCTGGTCGCGCTCAACACCACCATGCTGCTCCTGTCCTCCATCACCTACGGCTTCGCGATGCTGGAGATGGCGAAAGGGCGAGTGAGGCCGATGCAGGTGTGGCTGGTGATCACCGGCCTGTTCGGCCTCGCCTTTCTCGGCATCGAACTCTACGAATTCGCCCATTTCATCCACGAGGGGGCGACGCCGCAGCGCAGCGGCTTTCTTTCGTCGTTCTTCACGCTGGTCGGAACGCATGGCCTGCACGTCACCTTCGGCCTGGTCTGGCTGGTGGTGCTGATGGTGCAGGTCTCCAGGCATGGGCTGATCGCCGCGAACCAGCGGCGCCTGATGTGCCTGAGCATGTTCTGGCACTTCCTCGACGTCATCTGGATCGGCGTCTTCACCTTCGTTTATCTGATGGGAATGTTGCGATGAGCGCCGGGCACCAAACAGACACCAGCAACCACAGCCACGCGCATCACGGCGTCAATCACGGCTCGCTGGCCGGCTATCTGACAGGCTTCGGCCTGTCCGTCGTGCTGACCGCCGTTCCCTTCTGGCTGGTCATGACCAACGCGCTCGGCAATCAGATGGCGTCGGCGATTGCCATCATGGCCTTCGCCGTCGTGCAAATCATCGTCCACATGGTGTTCTTCCTGCATATGAACACCA
This sequence comes from Mesorhizobium sp. M7A.F.Ca.AU.001.01.1.1, assembly GCF_004022735.1. Lineage (NCBI taxonomy): Bacteria > Pseudomonadati > Pseudomonadota > Alphaproteobacteria > Hyphomicrobiales > Phyllobacteriaceae > Mesorhizobium > Mesorhizobium sp. M7A.F.Ca.AU.001.01.1.1. The sequence goes on along the minus strand of NZ_RZPF01000200.1, from coordinate 2,075 downwards.
GGTCGGAGAGCGGCTGGACCATGATGGCGCTGATCTTCACCCTCATCCTGGTGATGATCGCGCTGACGGGCTCGCTCTGGGTCATGTACCATCTGAACGTCAACATGATGCCCGGCCATGACATGAGTCAGATACCCTGAGAGAGGGACCTGGCTTTGGACGAACAGGCGCGGACGACACCGCATCCGAATACAGGCGACGGCCAAAGGGTTACGCGTTCGAGATGGACGCTATTGATGCTTTGCCTTTGCGGAGCCATCGGCATCGCAGGGTTCTCGGCGCTCGGTATCTGGCAGCTGGAGCGCCGCGTCTGGAAGCTCGACCTGATCGAGCGTGTCGACCAGCGTCTCAAGGCAGTACCCGTGGCCGCCCCGGCGCCTTCGGCCTGGCCAGCGATCAACGCCAGGGATGACGAGTATCGCCGCCTCGTCGTCACGGGCCGGTTTCTCGGTGATCGCGAGACCCTGGTCCAGGCGGTCACCGATCTCGGCGGTGGCTTCTGGGTAATGGCGCCGTTCCGAGCGGATGATGGCTTCACGATTCTGGTGAACAGGGGCTTCGTGCCGACGGACAAGCGCGATCCGGCAACCCGCTTCGCAGGCAAGCCCTCGGGCGATCACACCGGAATTCATGGCCTGTTGCGCATCAGCGAACCGAAAGGCGGCTTCCTGCGCACCAACGATCCGGCTGCCAACCGCTGGTATTCGCGCGATGTACAGGCGATCGCCGCCAAGCAAGGCATCGGGCAGGTCGCTCCTTATTTCATCGATGCCGATGCCACGCCCAATCCGGGAGGGTGGCCGGTCGGCGGCCTGACGGTCGTTTCGTTCCACAACAACCATCTGGTCTATGCCCTGACATGGTTCGGGCTGGCCTTGATGGTGCTGGGCGCGGTCGCCTGGCTGTTGCGGCAGGCTGTGAAAGACAGGCCCGGCGGGGGCTGACCGCTGACCGCTGGCCGAGGCAAAGCCGAAATTACGCACGGAAGCGCTCATGCCGGCGCAGAGGATGGCGTGATCGCTCTGCTCGTGCCGGCTGGTCATTTCCGACGCGCATCAATAGGTTTCCCTTCAAACCCTCATCCATGAGCGCGCAGGGCAGGCTTCCCAGCCGTCTCGGGCTGGAGCACCTAGCTAAAACCGCTGGCGAAACGCGACCGATTTGCGTATCACTCCGCCGCCATTGGAGCCCTATCGATGTTTGAGACCCTGCAGCCCGCCCCCGCCGACAAGATCCTGGCCCTGATCGGCCTTTATCGCGCCGATCCGCGCCCCGACAAAGTCGATCTCGGCGTCGGCGTCTACAAGGATCGCGACGGCAAGACGCCGGTTATGCGCGCCGTGCGCGAGGCGGAAAAGCGCCTGCTGCAGGCCCAGGACACCAAGACCTATCTCGGCCTTGCCGGCGATACCGGCTTCAACACGGTGATGGCCAAGCTCGCCTTCGGTCCGGGCGCTGACATGACGCGCATCCGCGCCGCACAGGCGCCCGGCGGCTCCGGCGCGCTGCGGCTGGTGGCGGAATTGCTGAAGCGGACGCGTTCGGACGCAACCATCTGGCTGTCGGACCCGACCTGGCCGAACCACATGCCGGTGATGCGCGCCGCCGGCCTGCAGATCCGTGAATACCCGTATTTCGACGCCGCGTCGGGTGCTGTTCGCTTCGACGACATGCTGGCGGCCCTGCGGACCGCAAAGAGCGGCGACGTCGTGCTGCTGCATGGCTGCTGCCACAACCCAACCGGCGCCAATCTGGATGCGGCACAGTGGGCAGCCGTTACCGATCTGGTCGTCGAGCGCGCGCTGCTGCCGTTCGTCGACATCGCTTATCAGGGCTTTGGCGATGGCCTTGAGGCCGACGCCCTCGGCTTGCGCCTGCTGGCGGCGAAAGTTCCGGAAATGGTCGTCGCGTCGAGCTGCTCGAAGAATTTCGCCGTCTACCGCGACCGCGTCGGCGCAGCAATGATCCTGGCCAAGGACGGCGCACAGGCAGATGTGGCGATGAGCCAGATGCTGTCGGCGGCGCGCGCCATGTATTCGATGCCGCCGGACCACGGGGCAGCAGCCGTACGCATC
>NZ_RZPF01000001.1:0-69325 GCF_004022735.1 Mesorhizobium sp. M7A.F.Ca.AU.001.01.1.1 | reverse complement strand
ACGTAGTAGATCACGCGGCCCCTCAGATCGACTGGGAGCGGCTTGCCGGCATCAATCAGTTCGACCATTCGTTTGTGGGCAGCGTCACGGCCCGTCAGCATCTTTCCAGAAAGCAGGAGCGTTTCACCGCAGCGCCACGATGCCGTCTCTTCCTTCGTAAGCGTATCTAAATTGACCCGCCGGACGCCGGCTGGGTTCAATTCGTCGGCTCCGATGTCGGGCCATTCGCGCAAATCGGGCGGCTGGAGGCTGATGGGTCCAGAGCCGTCCAAAGTAAACTTCAGGTGCCGGTTGGCGGCGCATTGCGGGATGAGCGCCACAGGCTTGGACGCTGCATGAGTAGGATAGGTCGCAACCTTGACGTCAACGACTGTCGTCAGACCACCAAGGCCTTGGGCGCCGATACCAAGCGCGTTGATCCGCTCATAAAGCTCAATCCGCAGCCCCTCTTCTGCGCTTGACGCCCCCCTTGCGATCAGTTCCGCCATATCTATGGGCTCGTTCATGGCCTCCTTGGCCAGCAGCATCGCCTTTTCAGCGCTACCACCGATGCCGACAGAGATCAGTCCAGGTGGACACCACCCGCTGCCAAGGGTCGAAACGGTATTGACCACCCAGTCGGAAACGGAGGCGGTGGGATTGAGGGTGGTAAAACGTGCCTTGTTCTCCGACCCGCCGCCTTTCGCGGCGATGGTGATCTCAATCTGGTTACCTTGCACCAGGTCGACATGGACAACTGCCGGTGTGTTGTCGCGGGTGTTGACCCGTCTAGCGAGGGGATCCGCAACGATCGATGCCCGAAGGGGATTGTCCGGATCGAGATAGGCTTGACGTACGCCCTCATTCACAAGATCCGCGAAACTGGCTGTTGACTTAATGCGGGCATCCATGCCGACCTTTGCGAAGACAACCACAAGTCCGGTGTCCTGACAAATCGGGCGCCGCCCAAAGGCCGCCATGCGGGAGTTCAGCAGAATCTGACCTATGGCATTCTTCGCCGACGGGCTCTGTTCTCGCGTGTATGCGTGAGAAAGAGACCGGATATAATCTGGAGGATGATAGTACGAGATGTACTGAAGGGCGTCGGCGACGCTCCTTGTGATGTCGCTACCGGCCATGGTCCGTGTTCTGTTTCCCACCGGATTTTATCCAAATGAACCGAGGCCATTGACCATTTTCAGAATCTGGAAGCTTCGCACCCCCTGCTCGCCGCCTTCATATCCATAGCCGCTTTGTTTGACTCCTCCATAAGGGGCATCAGCGGAAACCCCTTTCAGGTAATTCACACTAACAGCGCCCGCAGAAAGACCGCCCACAAGCCTCTGTTGCGTATCGGCCGCGCCAGTAAACAAGTAGGCGGCCAGACCGTACTCCGTGGCGTTGGCTTCATCGATCGCCTCTTCGATCGTATCGAAAGGAGCCACGGTGAGAATTGGTCCGAACGGCTCTTCATGAAGCACTCTCGCTTCCTTCGGTACGCCAGTCAGGATGGTTGGCGGCCAGTAAAACCCCGGTCGGTCAAGGGGGATGCCACCGGTCTCGATTTGGGCGCCGCCCTCTACCGCATCTTTGGTCAGGCGTTGCATGGCCTCGATTCGCCGCGCGTTTGCCATGGGACCCATCTGCGTTGCAGGGTCATCCGGTGGACCGATCCTGATTTTTCGGACCGCCTCCGTCATCCGGAACAGGAATTCCTCATAGCGGGATCGGGCGACAAGAATCCTGCTGGGCGCATTACAACTCTGGCCCGCGCACTCGAATTTGTATTCCGAAATAGCCGGTATCGCCGTTGCCAGGTCGGCATCTTCGCACACAATAACCGGGGAATGTCCACCGAGCTCAAGGATGCAGCGCTGCAGATTATTCGCGGCCAGTGTGGCCAGCTGTTTCCCAACAGCGGTCGACCCCGTGAACGTCAAGACTTTGACAATTGGCGAACTGAGCAGATGCCGTGATATATGCACAGGAACACCGAACACCAGGTTGACCACGCCTTCCGGTATCCCTGCTTGACGCAAAGATTCCACGACATGGACAGCCACGCTTGGCGTCTCTTCGGCCCCTTTGAGGATCACCGGGCAGCCTGCCGCCAGCGCGGGGGCGAGCTTGCGGGCGATGAGAACGGCTGGATAGTTCCACGGCGTAAAGGCAGCGACGACACCGAGGGCCTCCGGGACGATCATCCTGTTCGGACCCAACGGAATCGGGGTCGACAACTCATCGGCATGCCGGCCATTCCATTCCAGCGTTTCGACTGCGCGCGCGTACTCTCCTGTTGCTTCGGCAATCGTCTTTCCCTGTTCGGACGACAGGTCCCTGGCTGCGGCGCCAGCTTTCTCAGCCAGATTGCTGGCGGCAGAGACGAGGATCTCGCCACGCTCTTTGGCGGGGCGTGAGGACCACGCCTTGCGGCTGCGTTCTGCCGAAGCAAGAGCTTCATCCAAGTCTGGAACCGTAGCCGAGGCCACTGAGGCAAATACCTTCTCCGTCGCCGGGTTGATCACCGGCAAAGTGGCTCGGCTACCACCGGCTCGCCATTTGCCATTAATGAAGAGCTCGTAGCTCCTGGCGTGGGACATCGCGGGCTCCACTTGTGATTCTGGCCATGCGAGCGCCGTTTCAATTTTCGAAGCCGCTGAGCTCGCTTGAGCCAGTTTCATCGCGATGGTCGCAGCGGGTCAAATATCGATTAGTGCCTAAATCCATCTGGAATCCAGATCGATCTGTTCCGACAGGAAGGAAGTCATGCCGTTGTTTACAGATCGATGGTTCTCAGGTCGCGTCAGGAGCCGATGCTACCCAGCCCCGGCTCTCAATCAATTCTCTGGCGACCTTCGGAATGAGCTTGCGGACCGCAGAAACGGCCGCAGAACGCTCATCTTTGGGATTTACAGCAAGCACCACGGAGCGGGTAATTACCGGATCGACTATCTTGACCGTCCGGACCAGCCCTTGAGAGGCTTCTTTCTGAACGGCAGACGGGGCGAGAATAGAATGCGCTTTTCCCTCTACGACCATGTTGATGATCGTTGAGAGCGAGTCCACTTCAAACTTGACGTCCATCGCGCAACCGTGTTGTGCGACGACATCAGCCACCGAACGCCTGACATTGTTGTTGCGCATGGGAACCGCCAGGGGGAATGCATGCAGGTCGGCCAGAGATATCGCATCTTCAAACGGTGGCTCGCCGGACGGAACCACCAGACAAAGGTCTTCGCGCGCTAGCACAGTCATTCGCCCCACACTGTCCGCAGTGCGGTACAGAACCGCCAGATTGAAGCGTCCAGCCGCCATCCATTCCTCTAGCGGTCCCGTCATACCCTCGACCATCTTGAGGGACACCTTGGGCAGTTCGTGTCTTACCGTCTCAAGCAGCGGACCGCTCAGGACGCGAGCAGCTCCAGACGGAATGCCAATAGTCACCTCCCCGGCGGGGGAAGCGGCTGTGTTGGTCAATTCCACCTCGGTAATTCGAATTTCTTTGAGAATCGCCCGCGCCCGCTCCAGGAGTTTGGCTCCTGACGCCGTCACGCTCACGCCGGTCCTGTCGCGTATCAGCAGCTGAGTGCCGAAGCCTTCCTCCAATTGGCGCACATGCAGACTCAGCGCACTCTGGGCGACATTCAGAAAGCCAGCGGCCTTCGTGAAACTGCCTGCTTCGACCACGCCAACAAAGTATCTTAACTGCCTGATTTCCACGGGTACTCTTCCGAGGGCGGACTGCAATGATGTAATCTATCTCGAAATGTGATGGCGCGACAGCAATAATTGCAGAGCGACATGACGCCTAACTGTCGTGTCATCTCAGTGTGGTTTGACCAAAACCGTAACCTATGTGTCCAGAATGGACCCAACCCGCCGAGGCTTCAACCGGCCAACTCGGCGCCCTGATCCATGGAGATGATTTCTCGGACCCTTCGAATAACCGGTAGATCGACCATCTTCCCGTCCAATGTGAACGCGCCTTTGCCTTGCGCCGTCGCATCTTTTTCGCCGCGAGGACACGACGGGTCCCTCGAGTTCTTGTGCGCTTGGTGAAAAGCCCCATCGATGTTTAAATGGATCGCCTGCGGCCCCACGAAGTTATCATTGTCTAAGAATCGCCGATGCTTCCTATCGAGCCGAGACTGCCGCATGGGGAACAGAACGGAAAGGTTCGGCGTCAAAAGCAGGTCGAGTTCTGGGGCACCGCCAACAGCTGCACTGAAGTCTTCAGTACCAAGCGCCATTGCAACCAGCGGCGCTAACAAGATGGGAAAGGAGGTCATTGCTATTGCCGCTGGCGGACTTCGGCCGGCCACCCCATTTCCTCTTCCGAGAGGTGAATTGTCCAACCAACCCTGCTGACTAATGACGAGCATGATCGTATCGTCAACGTGTCACAGAATTGCTTGCAAGCTCACGGCCTCAGCTGGGCCAACGAACATTGAACTCCGTGGACGAAGCCTGGACCCGTCGTCATCCAAGTCAATCCGCGCCTCGATGAGGGGACAGATCCTCAATTGGTTCAGCTGGCTTGCAGTATTGCACCTAGCAGTCACGGCGAGGACTGGGATTTGCGAAGAAGGCATTCTCGCAGTGCGGCCGTACGGTACCTCATTCCTGGCACACTGGATTAGATCGCTGGCGACATTAAGATCAGGTGTGACCGAGGTGAAATTTTATGTCGAAAACCTGAAGGCAGGGCGTCAGGCAGGGCGATTACAGAGATCCTATCGGACATGTCATCGCAGTTTCATCCACCATTGCTCGACCGAGGCGACACTCATCGTCCCATCAACCTAATCCATTGGTCGATCACGCCGTTCACGACCCTTGGCGAAGAAGGAATCAGCAGCCCCTAGGCTCAATTGGAAAGCGGGGCGGGGTCCATACGTATCTTCGTTTCCGGGCACCTCATGCTAATGAAGCCGCGACAACAGGTTGGTTATGCACCCAGGTGCTGGCCAATCCGGCTTGACTGGAAAGTTTCATACCCAGGCCTGGCACAGGCGAGCGTGATGCCGCTCTCGCTATGTTGGACCGCAGACGCCGCGACGGCGCATCGACTGGCGCTGGCGAAGCCTAGGACGCGCCAGTCAAGGACCTGCAAAGAGCAAGATCACGCCGCGCGTTGCCTTCAACGCCCATTTGAGCAGAAAGCAACAAGCCTCGCGTATAGCGATCGATGACCGCACGAAGCGCCATCCGGGCTATGATCTCAGTCAGCACTGCCCTAAGGGGTCAGAGGAGGGTTCGGTCAGTCAAGACCTCAGACGGCATGGCCAAGGTCAAGCTGCGAGGATGTGCCACCGCGGGCGCGGCATAACTTGGCGGGCTACAATTTGGTTCGCTTGCCCAGGCTGCTGGCAGCGCCGGTAGTCGGCCGCGCCGGACTGGCACCTACGTCTGGTCCATGAACGGTTGCTTTAGCAAAACCGAAGTCCTCGCCAAAACTCTTCGCCGACGTGCGACGACCGCGCCGGTGCTCGTTCCGGGGTCGGCAAGACGAAGACAGGCCTACTCTGGATTTATGCCCGCGATGACTGATTAGGGAGGGAGCGGACCGCCGGGCGTCTTATGTCTATGCGCCGGACCGAAAAGGCCCAGCGTGCGATCGCTCATCTCGCAGGCTCTCTACCGGAACTTGCAGGTCGACGGCTATAGCGGGCCATCGCTTGCTGGCCGACGAAAAGCGGCTTCACGCTCGCCTTCTGCCATGCCGCGCCCGATCGAGGCGCTAAGAAGGATCCGCGAACTCTAAAAGATCGAGGATGACATCCGTAGCCGAGGCCAACGAGGCCTTGCTGCACGCAGGCAAAAAGTGCTCAACCATCACGGCACTGGACCCAGGGCGGCTAGAGAAGCTCGGCCAAATCAGTCAGAAGACCAAGCTCACAGCGGCGATCCCCTACACGCTCTCGCGCTGGGAAGCGCCTCTCGCGCATCCTGGACGAGGCCATATCAAGATCGACAGCAACGTGGTCGAACGCTCAATCATACGCAACTCTTTTTGCAGCTCCGGCGGTGGCGCTGAGCACTGGTCAGTCATCGTGTCGCTGGGTGATCGCCGGGATTGGCCGGATAGCCTGAAGCTAAGGCCGTCGAGCCAGACCCTCTGACCTGCCACTGAACTTTCAACCAGTGGCGATTAGCCTCGGCCGTTTCTGTTATGGCGCGGTTTGAGCAACGGGCGGAGGCGCGAAGCCTTCATTGAGTGCAGCGTCGGAGCCGGTTGCGGCGAGGGTTCCGGCGAAGACCGCCGGGGTCAAATAGCGAGCGAGGAATGCGGCCTCACGGTGTTGAACAACACCAGGAAAGAACACCCACAGGACCGAGGAACGCAAGTTTCTTTATCCGTGGCATCCTTGGGCCGGGCGTTGTGTTCACGTTCATGAGGTGATCGAGAACGCCGACCGGGAGGTTTTCCGCTGCAGTCTCTCCCGCCACGCCTCCGATCGGTGGCTGGAAGTTCCGGCCTGGATGTTTGATCGCGGTCTGCACCGCGTGGCGCATTGCCCTGCCCCACATATCGATCCCAGAACGCTTGGCGTCTTGGTGACACTGCTGCAGGACCCGACGGCCAATTCCCACACCCCATCGCAATTGGAGGATTCGGGCGCAGCATCGGGTCCTCACGAAGCGAACCGGGGAGAGGTCCATACCGCGCCAGCCTACGACATATCAGTTCGATCTTCTCCAACCCGCACGACGCGCAGACCGCGCAGATGCCGCCATTCGCTCGCGCAGCCGCCGTAAGGCGCGAGATGCTGGCGCTGATTCCGGGTGCACACGAAGGCTACGTCGGCTGGGAAAGGCGGAAGCGATCCGCAAGATGGTGAGCGACCACGTGCCCACGAGCCGGCATCACGGGGCGCCCAAGCATGGCGACGCTCTGCTCGCCGACCTTGTCCGCTGCCGGCGCTGCGGCCGCGAGCTGACGGTCCGCTACACGGGAACCAAGCACAACATTCCGCGCTATTCCTGCTGGCGTGGTCTGCTTGACAATGGCGAGCCGCGTTGCATCGCCTTCGGTGGACTCGCGTCGATCGAAGGCGTTCATCCTCTGCCGGACGGTCCATGGGTCTTCAGCCGATCAACGCTTGACGAACCGGCGGCTCAGCGCATCGTTCATCGCGCGCGGCAAAACCCAAAATACCCCATGGGATCGCATCCAGATCAGCAAAACCTATTCACTCAAATGACATAGACAGATGAGTGTTATGAACAGGATTTAGGTCCTGCCTCCATTCGGCAGTGGCACTGCGGGCGTGGTCGAGGCCGAAGAACAGGCCATCGTTCAACAGCTCGTCTCGCATTCGGCCGTTGAGGGAATCGCGTAGCCATTTTGCATCGGCTTGCCCGGCGCGGTGTAGTGCCATTCGCTCCTGTTCAGCCGCTGATAACAGGCCAGTCAGTTGTTGCCCACAAGAATCAGGATCTCGTGGGCGCGCCGCACCACTGGCGGATCTATCATTTTGCCATTCAACGAGAATGCGGACAGTCCACGCGTGGCGGCATCATTTGCCGCCGCGACAACTTTATGGGCCCACTCGAGCTCCTGGGCGCTTGGCGAGAAAGCCTCATTGAATATGGCCACCTGTGTCGGATGGATCGCCAAAGCTCCGGCAAAGCCAAGCCGCCGCGCCCGCACCGCGGCCTCACGAAGTTTATGCGTGTCCGAGAACTCGCCGATGCTTCCTATGAAGCCCAGCGGGAGCAAGCCGGCCGCGCGGGCGGCAAACAGAACAGAAAGGTTCGGCGTCAAAAGAAGGTCGAATCCTGGGGCGCCGCCAACAGCGGCGCTGAAGTCTTCAGGGCCAAGCGCCATTGCGACCATCCTTGGATGCGCCGACGCAATGGCCGCAAGCCTTTGCAAGGCGCCCGGGGTCTCAATCTGGGCAAGGAACCGGATGCCTCCCTGCGGAAGATTTCTTTCACGTTCTAGTTCCGAAACCGCATTCGCGATCTCTATAACCCACTCTGCCGAATCCGTCTTCGGAAGAACCAGTGCGTCAACACCCGCCATCACGGCTGCATCGAGATCGGCCGCCAAGGCGCGCAGACCATGATTCACGCGGACCAAAACAGATGCGCCTTTCCGGCCCACCTCTGCCACGCATTCAGGAAGCTGCTGCCGTGACTCTCCTTTCCGATCCTGGGGCACGGAATCCTCCAGGTCGAGAATGACGCCATCTGCGCCCCGCTCATGGGCCGTCTCTACAAAGCGCGGAACGTGAACAGGAACGAAGAGCAGGGATCTCCAGCGCGGTACAGACATCGCGCCTTCAACGGCCGCAAAGGTGTCCTTGATCATGGAGACGCCTTTGCGGCCGATTTTAGCGCGGGCGCTGCCAGTGAGCTTTCTAGGCGGCCGGTGCGCTGAAATGATCCGAGGTACACAGGCATTTTGTAAACCGCGAGCAGTCTCACCTTACTGAAACGCGCGCTCACGCTGACGCGGCTCTTTCGCGCAAAAGCGCCCGCACCTCCTCGCGGACAGCCTCGGTATGAGAGCCAAGAGCCGGGACTGGGCGAAGCGAGGGGAGCTCCGAGTTGAAAATCGCCGCCGGCGCTATCGTCTCGACGGCTCCATCGGGTGTTCCAACCTGCACCCTGCGAATGTGTGGATGCTTTGAAACATCCACCACTTCGTTCAGTCGGCCATATGCCAGGCCGGCCGCCTCGAGCTCCTGCATCGCATCGTGGCAGGATAGTTCAAAAAACCGCTGTTCAATGATCTCATCAAGTTGCGCACGATGAGCGAGGCGCTCCATATTGTCAGCAAAACCAGGTGCGCGTGTGAGCCCGGACTGCTTCAGGAATTTCTCGCAGAAATTCACCCATTCGCGGTCATTCTGAACCGAAAAGATGACCTCTTTGCCGTCGGCACAGCGATAGGCACCATACGGCGCGAGCGACGGGTGTTTCACGCCTGCGCGTACCGTCTGGTAGCCGCTGTAATCATTTTGCAAAACCGGCACGTTCATCCAGTCGGCGACGGCATCAAACAGTGACACCTGGATGCTGGTCCCTTCGCCGGTGACCTCGCGGTGGTACAGTGCCTGAAGAATGGCGCTGTGCGCTGTCATGCCCGCCGAGATATCGCAAACCGAGACCCCTACACGCGCAGGCCCCTGTTGGTTGCCGGTGATAGCGCATAGACCTGTTTCGGCCTGGACGATCAGATCGTAGGCCTTCAAATGGGAATACGGCCCTGACTCCCCGAAACCAGAAATGTCGCAGGTGATCAGCCGCGGATATCGTCGACGCAGATCAGCGGACGCGAACCCCAGTTTTTCTATGCTGCCCGGCTTTAGATTCTGGATGAAGACATCAGCACTGGCAATGAGCGTGTCGAGGACGGCGCGATCCGCCTCCAACCTCAGGTCTAGACAGACCGACTCCTTACCCCGGTTGAGCCAGACGAAGTACGCGCTCTGCCCCCGCACCAGCTTGTCGTAGTTTCGGGCAAAGTCCCCTTCGGGCCTTTCGACCTTGATCACCCGGGCGCCTGCGTCAGCAAGGCGAGACGATGCGTAGGGAGCTGCAACGGCCTGTTCGACCGCCACAACCGTGATGTCCTTGAGACTGTTTAGCATCAGGGCGCTTCCTACGCGGCTTTCAGGTTTTGTGCCCGACGCCGATCAAGCATGGCGAGCAACCGATTTTGTTCGTTGCCTACAATGGAAAGACCTTCGTCGATGCCCATGCCAGGCTTCGCGAGCATCATGTCCGCCTGTGTTGCCACCGAAATGTGAACCGTCGCTCGCGCGGAGAGATCCGTCTCGCTGCAGCTGCCTCCCACATAGGCGTCCACGTTGTTCTCTTTGCACAGAAGCACCGCACGGGCGCTGTCGGCGATCGAGCCCACGTCCGGCGTCTTGATCTGCACGAGATGGGTCGCCTTAGCCTCCGCAAACAGACGCACATCCTCTAAGGTGTTGCAGCGTTCATCGACAACGATGCGCGCACGTGACGCGCGCGCATTCAGAATGCCGACGATCTGCCCGTAATTTTCGACCTGCGCCGGCGTAGACCCGAAGTCGGCTGGCGATTCGATATTCACCGTGAACTCCGGAACCGCGTCAGCAACCTTACTGATGAAGTCGGCGATGCGCTGGACGTCGAGCCCGATCTCCATACCGATCCAGCCGTACACATCGAAATGCAGCACCGGAGAATAGTCTGGTTGGCCGATTTGCTTGACGCGGTGCGCCACCCATTTGACGAAATCCAGAAAGGTTTCTCCCCCAACGCCGAATTTGCTACGCGAGTTGATGAGGCCATGCGGGATCACATCCACCCCCTTCAGGATCATTTTATCGACATTGATTTCGCGCGCATCACCGCTCTGGCAATAAATTGGGACACGACGATGCGGCATGGATAGGCAAAATTCCGAACAAACCACCTCCGCCATGGTACGACGCGCAGCATGGGCAGCAGCGCTTAAAAGGGCTTGGCTGACCCCATATTCGATGCATAGTGGGAGTCGTTTCCCAGTATGGAGATCGAAGACACTGGAGCAGGCTGTCAAAAAGCTGGACGCATCAATGTTTAAGAGCCGCGGGACAACAACACGTGACGTGAGATCCATGATGGCTCCGACGTCAAACAGGGGGTCACGCCCGCCAGCCCCTGAGTATTGCACTCCCATCATATCGCCCCAGGCGACCATATCGTCTTCCAGGACAAGCCCGACGCTTAAGCAAGCTGCCGGAACACGGATATCACGGAAGCCGGGCGTCAATGGCTCGCCGACGTAAACAAAACCGTCCTGGCCAACCCCTGCCCTAATGGCAGCTTGATCGTCATAAAAGAAGGCGCCGTTGCCGGGCGTGAGAATGACGTCTTTGATCTGCACTGAATTATACTCGAGTTTGGCCAAGCTATGAGCTGCGGCCGGATTTGCGCGCTCTGTCCTAAGTTATGCCCCGTTCGGAATCGGTTTTGCCAATATAAAGCCCCGAACGTGCCCATCTCGTTTTAAGATACGATAAAGTTGTTTTACGGGCGTCAGCGGGGACGGCACCGTCCGCCTCCCCTCTTGGTCGCGGTGCGCCGGATCGTCGCCCCTGCTTCCATAACAGAAGCTAGGCGATCAATCCGTCCGGCCAGCTCCCATCTCGGACCGCCACTTTCAACCATGGTTAGTATAAACCAAGCGATCAAGGATCAAGCAATCTTTTTGGCATGATTTTGGAAGACAGGATCAGCCGCTGATCGATCCGAGGAGCTGGCCTATAAGCTCCAGTCGAGGCCAGTGCCTTCATACCGGAGTTACTACAGCTGGCCAAGGCGCGGCTAATCTGTACCTCTAGTTATGCAGCGGCCGCGCAAGGATGGCTACCCCTTCATTGCGGTCGACATGCGCGCCCGATCCTATGGCTAGGACGATTGATGGCCCAGGCGCTCGGATGTCAATGGACGGAGCGGAAACAGAATCCATAGAGTGTAGGATACCTATAAGATCTCCCGACCTCACTTCATCCAACACAGAGCAGCGAGGTTCGAAGATACCCTGCGCGGGCGATTTCAACTCGTCTGATATCAGCGTCTCAAGGGTCTGACTGGACCTTTTGTTACGGAAAGACACGTCCTCGACTTTTCCTTCGACGAGTCCAAGCATAACGAGCGCGTTGCGAACTCCAGCTTCATAAATCGCTAGAGCTTCTGCGCTAACCGTACCACCGCCGAATTCCGCGCAAACGAATACCTTCCCTAGGCTATGTGCCCAACTGTCGAACATCCCAGCCGTGTCGTCATGTTGCCAGAGCAATGTTACGGGCAGCTTAAATGCCGCTGCCATTGCGAGCGTCTTAGCCATGAGATCCGCATCAGCAATTGGATGCGTGATGACCGCCGGGGGAAAATCCCACGTTGGGCCGAAGCTGTGCAGATCGAAAACGATGTCGGCATTTGGCAACAATACGCGTGAAACCGCATCCGCGATTCGTTCCGTAACAGACCCGTCGGCACGGCCCGGAAACACGCGGTTCAGATTCAAACCATCAAGCGGAGTATTGCGGCTCCATGCTTGAACTGCCAATGGATTAAGCACTGGCAGCACGATGATCCTACCACTGGTTTGCGCTTGTGGCAGCCACTCGATAAGCCGCCGCGCGACTAATGGCCCCTCCATTTCATTGCCATGATTCCCACCGGTGATAAGAAGGCGCGGTCCATCGCCCTTATTAAGACTAAAAACCGGAAGCGAGAACTCTTCATGGTCGGCGCCTCCCGGCACAACGAGGTGTCCTCTGCTCACGCCATGCGCATCGAGATCAAACGTAAGATGTGGTGCTTCGTTCATTGCTTAACCTATTGCGGGTGATCTGGCGACTTTGACCGGGCATATGGTCTTGTACACGGCTATTTTTTTCGCCTGGAACTATGCACACGCGGTCACCACTTCGCCAATATAATGTCCGAGACGGCACCATCGCGTTTTCAGATGACCAGGGCTCGCTCTGCTGACCTGTCCCTTGGTTCGTCACCTTGATCCCGGTGCACTAAGGGAGGAGGAAGGTCAAAGTCGCGGTGGGTAGCCGATTTCAGAAATCGCGCGATCAGCCGGTTGACGTTGGCTAGCTGTTCGTTGTTCAGACGGGCGAAGGATCTGTGCGATCCGGTCAGCGCCGTTGACCTCGAATTCCATCCTGGCGCGCAGCAAGAGGATCGGCAGGTCTGAGCTTGCTGGCGAGCAAGGCCGGCCGATCCCAGACATAGTCCGAATCCTTGATCCGCATGTGCCAGATGATAATTGCAAGAGCTTTACTGGTTTCCGTTTTGGACCAGGTGGCCATTTTATCCGCCCGTTGAAGCCCCGAACAGATGCTTGTCGCCAGTCCGTAGGAATAGGTCGGACGCATCATCAGGAAGTGGATCTGCCACGCCAGTTAGGCAGCGGCTTCCTGTAATGTTCGCTGCATGCTCGGTCGAGAACGCCACCAGACGGCATAGAGGACAAGCATCCAGATTAAAGGCAGAAGCATCAAAAGAGAAGCGACTGCAGCAATCGTCGGGTCGATTTGGTGGCGGATATTCTCCAGCATCTTCAAGGGCAACGTCCGCACCGACAGACCGCCGACCAAAGACGTTATGACCGCTTCATCGAATGACTGGAGGAATGCGAACATGGCGCCGCCGATCACTCCCGGCCTGATTAACGGCAGTGTTACGCGAAAAAACGTTTGCAGTGGTCCGGCACGCATACTCTTGGCCGCCTGCTCTAACGTCCGATCGAAGTTGGCCAACGTCGCAGAAACGATCACCACCACAATTCCAACAGCGCCGATACTGTGAGCGAGGGCGATACCACCCTTTGTGCCGATTAGACCAATCTGGATGAGACCCAGATAAGTCGCGATACCGACCACGATAACTGGAAAGGTGATAGGCGTGATTATGATCATTGTCAGCACGCCGCGAAGTCTTGCGCTTATTCGGCTCAATCCGAAAGCAGCAAGTGTTCCCAATAGAGTAGAAATAACAGCTACCTCGACACCAATCTCGACGCTGGTCCAAGCTGCTCCGCTCCAAGATGCATCGCCGAAAAACGAGCGATACCATTGAAGCGACAGGCCCGAAGGCGGAAATTGCAAAAATGCCCCGGAACTGAACGACATGATGACAACGATTATCCCTGGGAATAAAAGAAAGGCCATCACCAAAACGATAAAAACGATCGCGACGACTTTAGGCCATCGCCTTTCCGCCCCAGGCACGTAGCGCCGTCCCGTCCACCGTTTGACACGATAGGGACGCAGAATTTCGCTGAAGTTTCGTTTGATAACAAGAACAATGGGTAGTCGGGACATCGAGCCCTTCGGAGCTCGAGTTTGGCTTTGCTCTTGTTTGCCGGAGAGGTCAAGCCCGACCATGGAAAGCACCACAATGGCAAACCCGAGAAGGATGAAGGACGCAGCGGCAATGCGCGGAATATCGAACGAGCTATTCACCTCGGCCGCAATGAAGGTTGAAAGCATGGCATCGCGCAATCCCCCAAGTGCCGCCGGCGTGATATAGAATCCTAGGCAGAACACAAAAACTAGGAGCGAGCCACTCCGTGCGCCTGGAATGCTAAGGGGGAGAAATACACGCCTGAAAGCGGTGAAAGGTCCCGCTCCCATACTGCGTGCAGCAGCCATCAAGGACCGATCGATCCCCATCATCGCACTAACCAAGGGAAGTATCATCATCGGCAGCATGATGTGGACCATGCCAATATAGACCGCGGTTCGGTTATAGATGAGTTGCAGAGGTCGATCGATCAATCCGACGTCCAGCAAGATGTTGTTGATGACCCCGCGATCCCCAAGAATAACAATCCATGCGTAGGTACGCGCCAGCCCACTGGTCAAATAGGGGATGATCACGAGAGCGATGAGCGTCATGCGCAGAGTCTTGGATGCCGTGACGATCAGATACGCGGTTGGATAGCCTACGATTAAGCAGATGGCAGTTGCGACCAGACTTATTTCTATCGTTTGAAAGAGCACCCGCACATTAGCTGGCTGGGCGAAAAACGCTCCGTAGTATTGGAACGAGAAATCGGGGGCATTGACACTGCTTAGGAAAAGCAAGGTTATAGGGGCACCGAAAACCACAAGCAAAAGCGCGAACGCGGGCGCGGTTAACCCAAGTGGCACCTTGGCCATTCTGCGCAAAAGCTTCATGGATATCCCTTATCAATCGCTTATGGCGAAACGAAGCGAATGTCTGACCGCAGCCACGTGAGGCAAACCTCCTCGCCTGGCTGGAAAACAGGTTGGTCTGCCGCGACATGTTCCCGGACGATGAGAACATTGTTGCCAACGCGAACATGGTATTTTCGCAGAGGGCCGGCAAAAATCATATCGTCGACCGCACCGGCAACATATTGCCGCTGGTCCGTTTGAGCCCACTCCGCAGTCTTCGGAAGTACACTGATGCGCTCTGGCCTTATCATCGCAACGGTGCCGATTTGCGGCGCGTTGCCCCCTCTGGCCAGCAACAAGGCATCCTCGAGAATGTTCGCCTCACCCAGAAATTTAGCGACAAAGCACGATGATGGCCGATCATAGAGGGCCTCTGGTGTATCGATTTGCTCGACACGTCCTGCGCGCATTACAACAATCCGGTCTGACAGAGTAAGCGCCTCCTCCTGGTCATGCGTAACGCACACCGTCGTGATACCGAACTCCTTGTGCAAGCTCTTCATCTCGATCTGCATCTGCTCACGCAGGTTACGGTCGAGTGCGCCAAGCGGTTCATCAAGTAATAGGAAGGGTGGATCGGCAATCAGCGCGCGGGCTAGCGCCACGCGCTGCTGCTGACCGCCACTCAATTGGGATGGCATGCGACCGCCGAATTCCCCTAGATGCACGCGCTCAAGCATACGGGCTACCCGAACCTTCCTCTGATCGGGAGCCATGCCCCGCATTTCGAGAGGGAATTCCAGGTTTCGAGCCACTGTGAGATGCGGGAACAGCGCATAGCTCTGGAACACAATTCCTTGATCGCGCCGGTAGGACGGGACCGAAGCCACTGAATGGCCGGCGATCATAATATCACCCGAACTCGGGGCCTCAAAGCCGGCCAAGAGCATCAGGGTAGTGGTCTTACCCGAGCCGCTCGGGCCGAGAATCGTCAAGAACTCGCCGCGACGCACGGTCAGCGACAGATCCCTGACCGCCGGAACACTCCCGTACATCTTGGTAACACTGCTGAACTGAATTTGTGGCACCGATTGGTTCACATCTGCAGCGTCAACTTCCGAACGGGGGGCGGTATTCATTGCGTGCATGTTCACTGTGGCTCCTCCACCATCGCTGGCGTGCATTAGCAGGCATTTGCCGTACCTTCTGCCGTCGTACCCGATGCCGTGAGCGGAGAGGCTAGTGGGCTACCCCGCTCCCCGTCACATTTTCAGCATCAGTTTCGACTTTAGCCCGGTATGGAGTTACCCCGACCGGACTTTCGCACTTCAACCAACCCTACTGCAGGATCCACTCATTCCACCGCTGGATAAGCATCTCAGTGTTGGAAACACCGCTGGGGCCTACCTCATTGTACCATTTGCCGTTGATGGAAACGCTGCTCTTGATGTAATCTGGGTGGGTAGGGAGCTTGCGCGCAACTTTCTCGGGAAGAAGTTTGAACGCATTGCCGTTGCTTGGTCCCTCAGGAAACAATTGGCAAAATGCTGCCTGACGTTCCGCGCGAGTGGCGAATTCGATAAACTTCTGCGCAGCCTTCGCGTTGGGTGAACCCTTTGGAATGACCCAATAATCCCACTGCAGCTTCGCCTGGTTTCGATTGATCTCCGTCGCGGCGCCCTGATCGATCAACAGTAGAGCTCTTCCGTCATACGATTGAGCGATGTCAACGACCTTATCATGCAACATCTGTTGAATCTCTGATCCGCTGCTCCACCACTTACGGATGTGCGGCTTTATTTTGTCCAAACTGGCAAACACCCGGTCGATATCCATCGGGTAGAGCTTATCGGGAGATACACCGTCCGCTAACAGGGCCTCTTCCCAGGGTCCTTCTGAACCAAACTGGCCGGACACCAAGGTGCGAACGCCGGGAAACTTATCAGCATCCCAGAATTCAGCCCAGTTTGTCGGCCGGGGTTTATCAGCTGGGAATACGTCTGTGCTATATACCATATTATATGAGTAAATCAAATTTGCCACGCCAAACGGTTGCTTGGCAAATTCATAAATTCCGTCTAGCTCTTCTTTCCTGAACAAGGAGTAATCAATTTCTTCAAGAATTCCTTTCTTAGCTGCGACCAAGCCGGACCCTTGCGTAAGCGCCCCGACATCTACCGTGACATTGCCCGATTTTACCATCAACTCGACCTGTCCCATACCCATGTCGTCGGTGATTGGGTTGACCTTGATACCGGTCTCAGCTTCAAATGGCTTAGCGTAAGCCTCAATGTTAGCCTTTCCCCAATCGCCGCCGCCTAGCACTACGTTGATCTGGTTGGGTGTTTGGGCCGCAACGCGGCCCGCAATTGAAGACAGAGCGCCAGCCGCCATGGCGGTCGATGTCGCCTGCAGCAATCGTCGGCGATTTATTTCGTATTTCATGTCGTTACCCTCTTCTTGTGATCTCAGCCTTGATTAGCCAAGGTTGTTTTGCTTGGACAATGTCATGGTGCTAGAGCAGCCTCGGCCAAGTTGACCCAGTATCCAATGCCGTATGGCAGTGCTTCATCGTTAAAGTCGTAGGTTGGATTATGGAGAGCAGCAGTCGATCCATTTCCAAGCAGTATACATGCCCCCGGCCGCGCCTCTAGCATGTACGCGAAGTCCTCTGACCCCAAACTAGGTTTGACTTTGGGGTTCACCGATGAATGGCCGACCAGAGCACGCGCCACCTCTGTTGCCCGACGCGTTTGATCGGGATGATTGACAGTGAGGGGCTCCAGGCGGCGATGCTGAAACTCGACCTTCGCCCCGGAAGCGCGTGCAATATTTTCCGCGCACGCCTCAATCTGTTTTTCAGCGAAGTCGCGCAAAATCGGTGACAGTGTCCTGACTGTTCCGGCAATCTCCGCGCGTTCGGGAATGATGTTGTAAGCTTGTCCGGCGTTCAGCTTTGTGACGGAGATCACCAGGGACTCGGTGGGGTCCGTGTTGCGTGAGACTAGTGTCTGCAAGCCTAAAATGATCTGAGCTGCAACAACGACGGGGTCAATTGTCAGATGGGGAGCGGCCGCGTGACCCCCTCTGCCTTTGACCACAATATCGAACTCGTCGAGCGCGGCAAAAATCGAACCTTCGCAAATGCCGAACGCACCAACCTCCATGCCTGGCCAATTGTGCATGCCAAAGACCTGAGATATCCCGAAACGGTCCATGATCCCCTCCTGGACCATTCTTTGGCCGCCGCGGCCATCTTCCTCGGCAGGTTGGAAGATCAGGGCAACGGACCCTTTGAAGTTCCGGGTCGCGGCGAGGTATTTCGCGGCGCCAAGGAGCATTGCAGTATGCCCGTCGTGACCACACGCGTGCATCTGTCCGGACCTTTTCGACGTCCAAGGTTTGCCTGAAGCTTCGAGTATAGGCAGAGCGTCCATGTCGGCCCGCAACCCGATAGTGGGCCCATCTCCGAGTTGACCTTGGATCAACGCAACCACGCCGGTTTCAGCTATCCTGCACTCGATGTGGTTAATCCCGAAGGAAGCCAGCTTTTCCGCCACAAATGCCGCTGTGTCATTCACCCGATAGTCAAGCTCCGGATTCTCGTGCAGGTACCGGCGCCAAGTCATCGCTTCGATCTCGATCTCCTTGAACCTGTCAACGCCAACCATAGGCACGTTCCCGCATTTGAGTAATTTGGATCAGGCGCCGGTGCGTAATTAATGATCGATGCCACCGGTGTTTTCGTCAAATGCAGTTTGGATATCGTAACCATCTAGAACCGAGATAGCCCCGCGTTCAGGCCTCGGTGTTGGCGCCGGCGACTGCGACCCGATAACAAGCCGTTTGCCCTCAAATGGATAAGCTTCGGCCTTAGAGGACCAGCTGCGAAGTGCTGGCAATCATAAACTCTGGCTCTGCTGGCAACGGCCAATGGCAAAGGTCTGAGTAGGAAGAGCTGTCACCATCGCGACACTCCTCCCCCTCCCACGACCTACTTTCCAGGACTGCATGCGCTTTGCCACTCAATCCGCAAACCGCAGACCCTAGGCGGCGTGGACAAATTCGATGTTAGCAGGGTCGCTTTCCTGCGATCGGGTTGTTAGCATTGGGAATGACACTGGAAGAAGAGAGCGAACGAGCTACGTCGATGCTGATTGGCAAGGTTGTTCGCCGTGTCATGCGCCACCGCGATGGAGAGGTGGTGATCGAGTTTGAGGATGGCAGCCGATTTTTCGCGGATAGCGACAGCCCTCTCGAACTGTCCATCACCTTGGCGGAATAGTATATCCGCCTTACGGAATTTCGGACGTCGATGCGATTGACGTAGCCCAAGAGGATTGATTCAAGGCTGCTTTTTGGAGGCAGGTTTGAGCAGGGGCGATCTCACCGAAGCAGAATGGCGTGTTCTCAAGGGCTTGCTGCCCATCGACCCTGACAAACGCGGCCGAGGTAGACCTCCCAAGCAGAATCGTTCGATCATCAACGGCATTCTCTGGCGGCTCCGCTGCGGCGCTCCATGGCGGGATGTCCCGCCCAAATACGGCAGTTGGAACACCATCTATCGTCGGTTCCGACGCTGGAGCGAGGCCGGGGTCTGGGAGACCGTGGCGGTAATGCTCGCCGAGGTCATGGCGGACAGCGGCCACTACAGCATCGACAGCACCACAGTTCGCGCCCATGTCTCGGCAGCGGGCGGAAAAGGGGGACTCGTGCACCGGACGCCTTCCTTGCGGACAAGGGCTACGATGCCGATACCATTCGCGCCGATCTCGCCGAGCGGAAGATTAAACCCGTCATACCCGGCCGATCAAACCGCCGCGTGAAGATCGAGTATGACCGGGCGCTCTACAAGCAGCGGAACCGAATCGAGCGCATGTTCGGCCACCTCAAAATCAACCGGGCCATTGCCACCCGCTACGATCAATTGGCCAATAGCTTCCTCGGAATGGTCTACCTAGCCACCGCCAGATACTGGCTCAAATTTGTCCACGCCGCCTAGCATCACGCCCGATAAAGTGTTGGCGGGATTTCGCTCAGGAGTTCCGCGCCGCGCTCTGTCACGAGCACGTGTGCGCCGGCACCAAATAGGTAGCCACTTTCGCTGCACAAAATGTTTGGCATGTGCAGGGTCATGCCAGCTCGGAGTGGTTCATTTACATCGGGCTCCAGGCTTAGGTCGCCGCGCTCAGTCCAATTGATGCCAGTTTGGTATCCTGTTCGTTGGCGGAAGACGCCCTTGCGTCCAGATCGCTTCAACACCTCGCCCCCAGCAGCGTGAACGTCCGCCGGCGTAGCACCTGGTCGAATCGAGGAGACAAGGGCCGCAATGACCTCTTCAGCCAAGCCGTGCAAAGATTCGGTTTCGGGATGTTTGCCAAGGACTGCGCATCGAACCATTCCCACTGTATACCCGTGTTTCGAAGCCCCTATCTCCAGAAAGGCAGGTTCGTTGTTGCTGAGAGGATGATGGGTCGCTGGCGCATGGGGCAACTTCACTCGCTCTCCAAACAAAATGGTACCCGGCGCAAGCCCGATATCCCCAGCGGCGTTGCTGGGGTCGTTTGTTACCGCCGCAGCTAGGGCCGCTGCCATTTCGATCTCCGTAATGCCGGGACGAAGCGATTGCTGAAAGGTTCGAATTGCCACGTCAGTGAGTCGAACAGCATCGCGCATACACGCCAACTCAAGTTCTCCTTTCACTGCTGACACTGACGAGACCAGTCGGGTGACGTCAGTAATCTTCAGATCCGGGAGCTGGTCTTGGACTGCGCGCACGTCGGCGGGCGCGAGATTCCAGCAGCCAAGCTCGAAACCGACTCGCTTATTGTCCAGTCCGAGTCGACGCAATACATCGGCGCAGACCCTGCCAAAATCAGGCTGATGTGTATAGGTTTCAATTTCCTCGATGCAGCTATATGAACGTACTGCCTGCTCGTCATATTCTCGGACAACAAATATCGGGACCCGACCCGGCATCAGAATAAGAGGGAAAGGCGCGAAATATCCACCGCTCCCATCGTAGCCGCTGAGATACTTCAAGTGGCCGTGCGCCGTTACTACGATTGCGTCCAAGCCTGCCGTAGCAACCGCATCCAGCACATTGTTTTGCCGGCGCTCATACTCTGATATCGGAAACGGTACACCAGTCAGAGGAATTGCGGAGCGTGTCGTCGCCATATCTCACCTCAATCAGTGTGTCGTGGTTTGGTTGCGCAAAACGCGCGATCGCGTCCATGTTCGAAATTGAACAAAAGCTTCGCCGGCTCATGCGGGGTGACAATCCCCTTTCCTGGCGGCTAGCGTCAAATGCTGTTTTTATATCGGCTGCATCTCGCAGCGAGATGCGCATAGTGCCTTCATCGGCCGCTCAATGCAGGCAACGCTGGTCTCCGACAGCTTTGTTCTCGCCAGAGGATCGCCGACAAAGGCGCCGAGTTGCTCGGCAAGCTCGTCAGCCTCGGCCAGAAGAACCATGCTGACGACCTTGAGCTTGGCAGCGAGTCGGCGCGCCTTCGCATTCTTGCCGGCGAAGCCGCCGACGCCGGGGGAACTGTGCCGGCGCCACGCAACAGCATGTTTGCACTGATGTAAGGCCGCTGCGACACCAGCGACGGCTCTCCGCCGCCACCTCCGCATCTCGCTACCAGATGACACTAATACAAAGACTGCATTTGGCGCATCCGACGTGTAAGAGGATCGTGTCGCGCGAAGTGGTTAAGCTTGGCGGAACCGAATCGGTCGGAGCAATGAGCAAAGCGGCGGGCGCAGATGCGGATGTAGTTTCGCCGAAGACGTTTGCGCCGCTCAGGAATACGACATTTCGCTCAATCTGGTTTAGCCTCTCAAGTCTCTTCCCTTGGCTGGCTGATGCAGACCGTTGCTATCAGCTGGCTAATGGCAACGGTTCCGACCTCCGATCTGATGGTTGCGCTCGAGCAGGCTTCGTCTAACCTGCCCGCTTTCATTTTGTCCATTTTCGCTAGGGGTTCTCGCCGACAACTTCAGCCGTCGAAGAGTCATGTTCGCCGGCCGATGCCTAATGGTAATAGCATCCGCGATGCTACGGCTTCAGTGGTGCTGGGCTTTATCGCCCCGTGGATGATCTTCGGCTTCAGCTTCTTGATCGCAAGTGGTGCCGCGCTCAACGATACCGCCTGGCAGGCTTCTGTTGGCGATATTGTGGACCGACGCGAAGTTCCCGCTGCCGTCACCCTCCTCTCCATTGGCTTCAACACTGCACGGACCGTGGGACCGGCGCTCGCGGCATCATGATTGCGTCGTTCGGACTTATGACGGCTTTCGCTATGTTTACACTCACCTATATGATCCCTTTGGTCACCATATGGCGATGCAAATGGAAGGTTCGCTCCTCACTTCTCCCACGTGAGTCAATGAGGACGGCCATCTATGACAGGCTGCGCTTCACAGCGATGTCATCGGAAATCAAGACGGCGATCGCCCGCGGAACCTTCTTTGGCCTGTCGGGCATCGCCATACTCGCACTGCTGCCATTGGTTGTCCGCGATCAGCTGGGCGAAGGACCGCTCGCCTATGGCACCATCATCGCCGGCTTCGGCACAGGCGCCGTCATGGCTGGCGTCGCCAACAGCCTATTAAGACGGAGCTTGTCAGAAGAGCAACTAATGACGCTGGCATGCGTCGCCTGTGCGGCGTGCTCCCTTTTTCTGGCACTGCCTCTTCCATTGCGAGCGGCGTCCTGTTTCCCCTTCGCGAGGGTCGCGAGGCCGAGCCCGACCCTTTGGAGGAATTCGACGCGCCGGCAGTCGCCCTCAGTCTCAAGCCGAGAAGCGGCCCCATCGTGGTCAAAGTCGAGTACCTCATACTCGTGGAAAATCTAGAAGAATTCCTCGCCATGCGCGGGTGCCGGCATGTACAGAGTCGCGTTGGTGCTCGGCACTGGACTCTCCAGCGCAACCTTCAGGAGCCTGTGCTATGGACGGAGACATTCCGTACGCCGACCTGGACCGACTACCTTCGCCTGAATCATCGCCTTACCGAGGCCGACAAGGAACTGGACGAGAGAATCATCCTCCTCCACAAAGGAAAGCATTCTCCACGAATAACATTGTCAATCGAGCGCCCCACGAGTGCTCCACGCAAGCCTGAGTCATCAACGCCTTTTTTCCCCCGCCATTCAACGAAACGGCCAGCGTGCCACCGCAGGCTGAATGAAGATACATAAGAAGGCACGTCAACTGCTAACCACATCGGGCGGGCAACAAGCATCGCCGCCTTCGGGTATATGACAGACAGAATGTAGCGGACTTGAAAAATGAAAGGCGCTCACCCACCGCCAACATTTCTCGGCTGGTTCCCGGCATTCAAGGTCCTGCGGCTATACGCGAAGGCGGCAAGCCGCGTTGAAGTCGTCGATATTCAGTCGCATCGAAGGACAATGACGTGTTGCCCTGATGCCACTCTCTGCGAGGTTAGCTTGTTTCTCGGATGAGGAGACAGACAATGGTCTGCCCCCTGAAAGGTCCTCCCTGAGGTATGTGTCCATTCTTGAACTCGGCTCGACAATGATAGCGAACCCTGTTGACCGTCGCACTGTCAGTCTCGAATCAAGTGCTCTCCTACAGCAGATGCGATTATCGCCAATGCGTACTGGTAGCGCCCGAAGCGCGCGTTATCGGCAGCCGCCGAGGGCCGTGATGCGGCCGCGATCGAGCCTTGTAGTAACAGACGCGCTCTCCGGTGGTCGGGCCAGCACCTTACCCCTCTTCCCTATGGCCCCAAGGCAGAGCAATTGCCAATGCGGGACATCCCGCTTCTAAGTCTCCTGCAACATTATTGGAGGCCGCGACGGCCCTGCTCGTGACGATCAGGGGTGGTCGCCGCACACCAGCGGGATCATTGCCCCACAAGCGCATCCAGATTCCGGCCGGGCGTTCCGCTGTCAATATCAAAGTCGGCCGGCGGGCGCTAAAGTGTCGATCCTCACCTTGCCGCCAGGTGAGTTCGACCGATATGTTCCTGCTACAATGGTAAGCGGCCTATACTGTCGCATCCTCAACAGTCAGCGGGAGACAGGACGACCCTATGTTCGAGCTCCCTCCGTATGGACTCCTCTGAATATAACAAGGGCTTGTATTCGCCCCGTTGCCAATCGTGATTGAGGTCACGATAATGACTTGAGATCGGAACACCCGACTGACCTGGATTGTTAATAAAGAGACTGTCATCCCATGACCCAACGTCCATGATTATCCGCACTGACGGTCCTTCTGAAACAGAGAATTGGCCGCTTCGGTAACTCGAAAAATTGAGCGTTGAGCTACTTCCGCCGAGGGCTATGGCGCCCAACGACCATTGTTCAGACGTCAGTGCCTGCAGAGGGTGGCGCAAATCAAGCTTATGTATACTGCCCCATGCCCATGAGGCAGAATCGTCGCCAAATCGACATATGCATTCACTCCAGGCAGAAGTTAGGGATTCCATTATGGAATGCTTCAACTTTTCACTAGGCTCTGCCTGTTCGAGCCAAGAGGCTATGGCCGAAGGCTGTAAAGGCACGAGCAGTGCCAACACTTCATCGTCAGCGCTTTCTAAGCGAGCTACTGTCGGGCCAAGGTGTTTGCTAAGCCAAATCTCAAAGAACGCGGCGGCTGGCGAACTCGCATCCAAATGCCGGTCCCAGTTAGAAAATAAGTGCAACGCAGGCATGTTTGCAACCGAACCGAGAAGAGTGTCTAGTTTCGCAAGAATACGAACTGCTATCGGCGAATACACCGAACATTGCAGCGACATGCAGTCCCGCAACGAGATCTTCTCTGATCGTGAGAGAGTTGTATGAAGGGTATCATGTCTGCTGCTGTCAGACCACTCGTAGCCAAAAGCAGGATGCGATCTACTCCATTCCTCCGGAACATTCATTGCGTTGGCAGTGGCGACAAAACCTTTGGCGGGGTTCATCTCGAACGGCCCATCGTCCGGTGACAAATACCCTTCCCATTCGAACCGACCGTCTCCTGGAACCGGAAGCAGGCCGTCCCAATTTCTTCGGACCGGAGCCGCACCTGACGGTTTCCACGCAATTACATTCGACGTGTCCGCATAGATGTGATTAACTGAAGGACAACCCCAGTTTGCTAGACTGGAGGTGTATTCTGAAAATGTCTTAGAGCGCATTACGGCCAAGCTGGCCATGTAAGGTGCCATGCCGGGATCCATCCATACGGTTCTCAGTGCGAAGGCGCGGTCTTTTTCAGCATTTTGGTTTAAAATGGGTCCATGGCGTGTGAACTGAAGCTTTACCTCCTGGTCGGTGTGGGCGCGAACTGGAATTTTCTCGTGTATAGTCTTCACCTGCTCCCAGGCCCCTTTATATAAGTATTTATTTCCCTCACTCTTGGTTTCGTAAACATAAATATCTTCTTGGTCAGCGCCGAAAATAGTCAGACCAAAGGCGGCTGTCCCGTTGTGACCCATGGAGATTCCTGGGATCATAGGCTCTCCAGCGCCAATTACATCGAGCCCGGGCATACTCAGGTGTACAAGATACCTGATGGACGGAAGGACGTGCTTGCGATGCGGGTCTAGAGCAAGGATTGGTCGCTCCGTTGTGGTTTTTGTTGCGGATATGGCCCAGTTGTTTGAGCCCTCTTGGAACACCGTCTGCATGATCTCATCACTCGGTGTTACGCGGGTCCAACGGTCAGCTTCCTGAAGACTTGCTGCAAGTCTTTCCCTCGAGAATGAGACGGGACAGATTGCCAAGCGAAAATCCTGCAGTACTCGATCTGTCATAAAGGCGAGGTCAAGGCCCTCCGCTGGTCGTGGCGCTATCGGAGGTGACAATTCTTGTCTCAACCTGTCGAGGCGGGTACCTCGTTCCACACCTGCCAATGCCATCACCCTGCAGCGCAGAAGCTCCGAAATCGCATTTCGGGTTAGTGAGTGCGTTCGCACGCGAACGACGTCTTCGGGTTTCCAATAGTCGGGAGTGTGACCGAGGAGGCCAAACTCGGGTGGCAAGGCAATCAAACCGTCATGGCAACTGTCTACGTAGGAATTGATCCCCTCGGCAAACGCTGAGCATATCTCTTCGGAATCCGGGCCGTACGCCTGCCATTCTGCACTCATGGCTCCGCGAAATAAAAAGAGACGCGCCGCCCGATCCTGCTCCAAATATCCGGGGCCAAAGTCTCGTGACAGGAGACCGAGACCTCGTTTGCGCGCAATATCAATTTGCCAGAGGCGGTCTCGAGCTGCATTCCAACCCTGCGCGAAAAATAGGTCGTGCAAGTTCTGAGCCTTGATATGAGGAACCCCCCATTTATCAATGTCGATCGTGACCTCACTCTTAAGCTTGTCGGAGCTGTGGCGGTCGAAGGTTATGTTCTTTAACATGTGTTGATCCGTTTGGTTCACCCAAAGATGGTCGGGAATCTGCCAGAGGACGACGTCTGCAGATTGTGGTCGGTTGCGGGCAGAGGGTTGAGGCCGCACTCTTGCAACCTGATCATGTGTGGCGAGCCAATCCTCAGCGCGCCTGGACGCGAACTGGCACGGTGGGCTGCGCACAAGCTCAGCGGGATCCTACTCTCGCGCTTCCGGGAACGAGGCGCTTGCCGAGAACGCTCTGATGTATGTCAGCCAATACGTACGAATACAATATCCGCACATGTTGTCTCGCTGGCCTGAGGCAACGCATTCGATACACAGTAACTCGGTCGAACGGCCTCGTTGAAGGATGGCTCCCTCAATGCGACAAGATCTGGCTGAGAAACAATTTCGTTCTTTCGTGCTGCGGGTTTCTGAAGAAGTCGTGCGGTGTACCCTCTTCGACGATCTCACCTCGATCCATGAAGATTACTCGATCGGCCACGGCGCGCGCAAAGCCCATCTCGTGGGTGACGCATACCATGGTCATGCCGTCGCGTGCGAGTCCGGTCACAGTCTCGAGCACTTCAGCGACCATCTCTGGATCGAGCGAGGAGGTCGGCTCATCGAAGAGCATGACTGCAGGCTCCATACAGAGGGACCGGGCAATTGCGACGCGCTGCTGCTGTCCCCCGGAGAGCTGAGCCGGATATTTGTTCGCCTGTTCGGGAATGCGCACGCGCTCTAGGAATTTAAGCGCGATCTTTCTAGCCTCACCCTCTGGAACGCCCTTTATCCACATCGGCGCCGCCATACAGTTCATCAGCACGGTCATGTGCGGGAAAAGATTAAAGTGCTGAAAAACCATGCCGACGCTTTTGCGAACTTCAGCTACGTTGCGCATTTTGTTATGTAACCTAATCCCAGTGACGGTAATCTCGCCATCCTGGTGCGCTTCGAGCCGATTGACGCAACGGATCAGCGTCGACTTTCCCGAGCCTGAGGGCCCACAGATGACGATACGTTCGCCCTTGCGGACGGTTAGGTTGATGTCAGTTAGTGCTCTGAAGGCACCATACCATTTGGATACATTCTTAGCTTCGATGACTTCGTCGCTCAATATTGCATCTCTCTTGTTCATTGGCGCATCTGTAAGTGCCTTGAAAATGGCCGAACCAACTTAGACGTCTTTTTTAGCTTGACCAATGAATTCACGATCATCGCTTCTTACTTCTGGCAAAATGGTCCTCGATCCGGGATTGGACCAGTTCCAGGCAGGCGGATAAAATCCAATAAATCATTGCCGCTGTTACTAGCATCTCCATAGTATGGAAGGTTGGCTGGCCGAGTGAGTGAGCTAGATACGTCAGCTCCCAAACGCCAAGAACCGAAACGAGAGAGCTGTCTTTGAGCATTGAGATGAACGTGTTTCCCATCGGGGGAATGATAACCGGAAGCGCTTGCGGCAGAATGATTCTGCGCATTGTGAGCGCAAAGCCGAAACCTAATGACCGGGATGCCTCCCACTGGCCGCGATCGATGCTGGCTATGCCCGAACGGAAGATCTCCGTCATGTAGGCACCACTGCATAGCGAAAGCGCCAACACGCCTGCAGGCACGGCATTAATAACGTAACCTACCTGGGGCAAGCCCATGTAGATCAGATAAACCT
Organism: Mesorhizobium sp. M7A.F.Ca.AU.001.01.1.1; assembly: GCF_004022735.1. Taxonomy (NCBI): domain Bacteria; kingdom Pseudomonadati; phylum Pseudomonadota; class Alphaproteobacteria; order Hyphomicrobiales; family Phyllobacteriaceae; genus Mesorhizobium; species Mesorhizobium sp. M7A.F.Ca.AU.001.01.1.1. The sequence continues at coordinate 41,683 of NZ_RZPF01000001.1, read as the reverse complement.
GCATGAGAAGCGGCAGACCCCGGAAGCATGAAGTGTAGAAGCTGACTATCGCGTAAGCCATGCCGTTGCTTGACAGTTTCGCAATCGCGCCGATTATTGCGATAGCCGACGCAAATAGCAGTGACATCGCTGATACGTAAACTGTAGTAACTACCCCCTGCGTAATTAGAAATGGCAGGTTTGCCCAAATAAATGGCATGCTTAAGTCAAATGCCGCGAAGAGCGAAAGGAACAGTAGCACCAACTCAAACCATACGATCCCGATTTGGATTTTGAGCGGGACAAAACCAATCAGCACGAGGTTGAGGCAGAACATTGCGGCAATTACAAAAGCGATCGCAATGCGACTGTAAAACTTCACTTGTGCGTGATCGCCAATCACGGGCCGTAGGAGTTCGCCCATCGTGGTGCCCGCTACGTTGAAGATAAGAAAAACCGCGAGCACAATTGCAAATATGCAGCCGATAAACCATGGCTTGTGGACGAGCACCTCAGATTCAACTGTATCGTGGTAAAGCATAAGCATTTTCTTCCTAAGAAGAGGCGCCCCCGGGAAGGGGACGCCCACGATTGTGTCATGTTATTTATCGACGCTGAAATCCCCCCCGAACCACTTGACCGAGAGTTTAGCAAGAGTGCCGTCATCCTTCATCTTCTTGACCGCGGCAGCGACCTTGTCGATAAACTCCTTATCGCCACGCTCGATTGTGACAGCGCCCGGGGCGTAGAATAAGGGATCGCCAATAACCTTCAATGGATAGCCAGATTTGATTGCCGCAGCCGCCGTCGTTCCTTCAGTAATGACGCCATCGAGACGAACACCATCGCCGAGGCGCAGGTCGTCAAGCGTAAGAGAGTTAGCACTTGGATAAGCCTTCACTTGGCCCGCTGTAAATTGATATTGTATTGGCTTAGCGCCGATCCATGCCGGTGTGAGCTTGTGATTGGCATACAAATCGCCAAGAGTTCCCGCTCGGACGCCGACGATCTTGCCCTCCAGGTCGGAAGGCTTCGTCGCTTTGCTATCCTTGTGAACGACAGCGACTTCGCCTTCGTAGAAGTACATGGCCGGGAAGGCGAATTTTTTGGCGCGATCGTTGGTCGGCGTCATTTGACCCATGGCCATGTCCCAACGCCCCCCCCACTGGCCTGCCTGAATGATATCCCAGCCCGGGGTCACGAATTTGATCTTCACGCCCAAGTAGTCCGCAATGCCCTTCGCGACCTCTACATCATCACCGTCGAGTTCATGTTGGTCGTTCAAGTGAGACAAGGCTCCCCAGTCGGACCCGACCGCTACCGTCAATGTCTGTGCCGCGAGCACACGATCAAGGACTTCGCCGGCGCAAGCCTTGGCTGACAAAGACATCGACGCAACCGCCATGGAGACTGCAACTACGACCGTCGTTACATGATTGTTCATCTATAGTTCCCTTTTTTCTCGTTCTTATTTTCTTGAAAGCTACCTTCGTCGCCACCGAGAGGAGTGTCTTAGCGGTGCGCCATTGCTCCCTGCTGATTGGACCCATCCCGGTCCGTCATTTAACGAACGACACCTTATCGCTCTGCATTGTTGGCATTCAGCGAAATCGAGTTCGATGATGCAGGTTTCCTGCGAACTACCCTTGGCTTTCGCCGGATCGCTCTGGCGATTTCACAAAGCACGGATACCCTGGCCTCAGAGAGGTCGGCGAACTCGCCAACTCGCTGGACTCCGAAGGCTGCAGATTGCATCGCCACAAGACGTCTTGTTTGGAAGGATCTAAACTGGACTGGCGCGTTGAATTACACCTTGCAGGGCTGACTCTGGTCACGTGGGAACTGCGGTCCAAGCCCCTCTCTCTCCCTAATCTCGACCTCCCTAATCTCGACCTCCCTAATCTCGACGACCTCTTCGCCGGCCGTGTGCGCACCCGCTACTCAACCGTCGGGGCGCTCGAGGAAGAATGCTTCTCTGCCGACATCGTGGTCGGGGCCGTGCTGATCGCCGGTGCTGCCGCGCCAAAGCTCGTCACCCGCGAAATGATGTCCGGCATGAAGAAGGGCTCGGAGCTGGTCGACGTCGCTATTGACCAGGGCGGTTGCTTCGAGACGTCGCATGCGACGACTCAAGCCGAGCCCACCTACGAAGGCGACGGCGTTATCCACTATCGCGTCGCCAACATGCAGAGTCGCCCATGCCATTTCGCGATTTCTTGCCTTGCGAGTTCGCACGTATCCCTCTGGGTCAACATCGTTGATAGACCAGAGAATTTTTGACTCATCGTAGCTCGGACAGCGGAGACGCGTTACAATTGTCAACCCGTTCGGACCCGGTTTAATCGAGATGTACTCGGCATACTGCGCATGATGGCTCATGCCTCTTGTAGCTGGAAGCGTTCGGCAAGTTAGGTCCTACTTGCCACGCGAGAGCGGGGCCGCAAGTATGCGCCGGCCGCAATACAACGCTGATTTGCTGCGTTGTCGAGGACATTTCGCATAGAATGCGCGCCTGCCGCTGCTATGATCATAACATGTTGTGATTTAGTCCAGTCCGAACTCCCGAGGTTGGGTCGCAACTCTCGATAGCCAGCTGGCGCCGGGGGCGCCTAGGCATGAAATTGGATCCCATGTATGACAGAATTCAAACAACGGCAAACCGTCGGTAACGCGTCGGAGAGCGTACTCGAATTCGACGGACAGCAATACCTGGACGGCCGTGCATCGGATCCTCGCGAATTTGGCTGGATGCGCGGTGCGCCGCCGCCGCCAGACAAGCGTGTAACATTCGAGAATGAAACTGTTTGGACCTTTCCTCAGCTTCGCTGGTCGCTATCGCATATGCGTGAGCTGCGGCCCACAGTCCAAGTGTGGCGAGGGCGGGGCGGACCGTCGCAGCTTGAGTGCAGCAACAGGTCTACCGAAATCGATGGGCTCACGTTCGTCGACATGGACGACCGCACCAACCGGTTCGAGGAGGCGCTATTCGACACCTACACCGACGGCATTTTGGTCCTGCATCGGGGGCGGATCATATACGAACGATACTTCGGCGCACTCGCGCCGCACGTACAACATTCGTGTCAGTCAATCACCAAATCGTATGCGGGCACCCTAGCCGCGGCGTTGGTGCATGAGGGCATTCTCGACGACAGGAAGACAATATCGCAGTTTGTGCCGGAATTACGAGGTACAGGGTGGGAAGATGCAACGCTCCGCCAAGTCATGGACATGCAAACTAACGTTGCTTTTACTGAAGATTACACAAGTGTAGACAAGTCATATAGATGCGAATACCTGCGTACCATACGAAAGGAAGGGGCGCACGGCAAATTTGTCTACAAAGGCGTCGATACCAATGTTATGGCTTGGGTTATGTCGCGCGCAACGGGCCGGTCGTTCGCACAACTGTTGGAGGAGCGCTTATGGTTGCCACTGGGCTGCGAAGAAGACGCCTATGTCGAGATCGACCCGACAAACGGTATGCCGAGGGCGCATAGCGGACTCAATGTGACGTTGCGCGACTTGGCGCGTTTCGGCGAGCTGATGCGATGTGAAGGCTCGTGTAATGGCAAGCAACTGGTTCCCGCGAGTGTTGTCTACGACCTTCAAGATCTCGACCACCCCGCCAAGCCGGACCTCCCATTCGGCTATACATACCGAAGCCAATGGTGGGTATCACACGACGAGCTTGATGCTATTGAAGGTCGGGGCCTTTACGGCCAGAACCTGTACATAGCGCCAAAGGCGGAGATGGTGATTGCGCGCTTCGGGTCGCACCCCGCTTGCGACCACATTGATCGGATTAGAAGGCCGCAGATGCAGGCATTGGGGAGGATGCTCCGCGCGTAACTTGATGCACTAGACGGTCACCGCGCTTGTTTAGGAATTTCCTGCAAATTCGCGGTTGAAGAACTGGGGCGCCTACGCCGAATTCCTGCGTTCGGCTAGGGGGCAATTGGCGCAAAAGGCCTGTAGACGCTGCTACGCTTATGAAGTAAATACCAGAAGCCTCGCTTCCCATATGCATAATGCAGACCGATCTGGCTCGCTTTTGCTGAGGAAACAATGATCACCGAACATTGCATATTGATTGGGGCCGTCGCGACTTTGTATTGCGAGAATGGAACCGGTGGACCTATTGTATTCTTGCATGGTGCCGCTTTCGGGCTTATCCGTCAGCTTGACCTGAAACAAAACCCAACCCAAACATCAACGAGACCCAGGATCAGACCGAAAAATGGCCGCCTTCAAATCGGAATGCTGGCCGGAATGAAATCGGAATGACTGGCCGGCTTCAAATCGGAATCGGTGGCCGGCTTCATCGGAATACGCAGGCAATGGTATCGGCATCAGTGGCAGCGCTCTTGCGCTGCTTCTGGACGGTGAGATCGGCGGTTACCTGGGAAAGCCGGGCGACCAGCGCCTTGAGCCGCTGCTGGGCCGCGCTCGGCGGCAGCGTCGGCTGCAGCCGTTTGACCTCGCTATAGCGGGCGATGACGGCGGCGTCGATCCTGTCGGTCTTCTCCAGGAAGCCCATCGCCTCGGCGAATCAGCGTACGCTCCTCGCATTGGCCATGCCGCAGGCTACTCCCAACTCCCACGACAGCAGGAAGGGAAGCCGTTCGTAGCCGCCACTGGCCTCCATGACGACGAGCTCGACACCATTGACCTAACACCAGGCAGCAAGCTCGGCTATGCCTGCCGCATCGTTGCGAAAGCGGCCCGCCGCTCCGCTCGGCACGACATGGGTATCGAGCCAGTCTTTCGAAACATCCACTCCACAGATAGTCTTGTTCACGGTAACCTGCCTTGTGCGTGCGATTGGAGCCAAGCGACTATTCGGTCGTACGTGACGAAGGCGAAGATCCCAGGCTCACCCACGGTTGTGGCCGGAGGGGTGTCGGGCGACTTCGCCTTGCTTCGAACCGGATGGCCATCCGGTTCGAGGCTCAGTCGCTTCCATCGCACAAAGTCCTCTGCGTGCAGATACAAGGGGTTAACCTCGAAGAGTCAGTGTCGGAGAAAATAACGTGCTGATTCATCGGACTTTAGGGCCGAGCTTGTTGGTCGCTCGATAAAAAGCATGATTTTAGGCGGAAGCTGTCCTGCATGCAATTTCAGCACTTGTTTACCCAATTCCTTGTCTGCTTCCGTGAGACGATGGTTCAGGCGAAGGTAGTCGGTCCAGGTCGGCGTGCGGAATGTCTCTATCCATTGCATAGGCTCCTGAAGGTTGCGCTGGAGAGTCCAATGACGAGCGCCGACGCGACTGTGCACATGCCGGCGCGCCCGCATGAGTTCCAGGAATGCTTCGCGATTTTCCTCGGGCACTAGGTACTCGACTTTGACCACGATGGGACCGCTTCTTGGCTTGAGATTGAGGGCGACTGCCGGTGCGTCGAAGTCCTCCAAAGCATCTGGATCGGATTCGCGGCGCTCGCGAAGGGGAAACAGGAGGCCCGTGGCGGCGACCAGCAGAAGGGCTCCAGCGGAGCCCTCCAGTGCCAAGGTCAGTGAATGGTTCTGGGCCACCGTGCCCCACACCCAACTGCCCGCTGCGATGCCGCCATCGATCAATGCATAGTAAATCGAGATGGTGCGCCCCACGACCCAGCGCGGGCTTGCCAGTTGCACGGTCACGCCGACCCCGGACCAGGCGGTGACCCAGCCCGCGCCACCCATGGCGAGTGCAATTGCCGCCACTGCAATCGAAGAAGTCAGCGCAAGCGAAAGGGAGCATGCCGCGCAGGCGACGCATGCGAGCGTCATCAGCCGCTCTTGTGACAAGCTCCGTCTGAACACGCTGTTCGAGATGCCGGCGAAGACGGCGCCTGTCCCGAATCCGGCCATGAGCGTGCCATAGGCGAGCGGTCCGCCTCCCAGCTGGTCGCGGACAACCAGCGGCAGCAGCGCGAGAATGGCGATGCTCGCCAGACCAAAGAGGGTTCCGCGAGTGATCGCCGTCTTAATCTCCGACGACATCGCCGTGAAGCGTAGCCCGTCATAGATCGCCGTCCTCATCGACTCACGTGGGAGAGGTGATGAGCGAACCATCCACTTGCAGCGCCATATGGTTACCAAAGGGACCAGATAGGTAAGACTGGTTACGGCGAAAGCCGTCATCAGCCCAAAAGAGGCAACTACTATGCCACCGAGCGCCGGGCCTACGGTCCGAACAGTGTTGAAGCCAACGGAGAGGAGCGTGACGGCGGCGGGAACGTCGCGTCGGTTCACCATATCGCCAACCGAGGCCTGCCAGGCTGGATCGTGGAGAGCGCCGCCGCATGCGATCAAGAAGCTGAAGCCGAGGATCATCCACGGATCGACAAAGCCCAGCACCACAAAAGCCGTCAGCATCGCAGATGCCAATACCATAAGGCACCGGCCGGCGAACATGACCCGGCGCCGGCTGAAATTATCAGCCAAGGCCCCGGCGAAGACGGATAAGATGAACGCTGGCAGGTTTGAAGAAGCCTGAACCAGCGCGACCATCAGATCGGAAGTCGAAATCGTAGCCATCAGCCAGCTGATGGCAACAGTCTGCATCAACCAGCCGAGCGAGCTGACCTGCGTGGCGAACCAGATTGAACGAAAGCTCGGATTTCTGAGGGGCGCAAATGCTCCTGGCGAATTTGGATCGGCGACTTGGTCCGCAAGACTGCTCATCAATCTAACTCTTGCCTATGAGCCAGTTTTACATTGCTCCGACAGCCAGCAGCCGCCCAACCCGTTGAAGGTCCGAATCGGCCAATGTGCGCAAATAGTTACAACGCCCGGCAGGAGATTGAACTCGCTGCCGGGCCGATGCGCCTTGGGAGGAGGCGTAGTTGGAACCTTTGTGAAGACTTGGAACCAGCCGCATCAGGCCAGCCTACACTTACAATATGAGGATCAGACCACTCCAGGATTTTAGTGCATTGAATGGGTACTCTTCCAGCAATCCTCGCCAACAAATGCAGGAGATCGGCGTCGAGCTCCTAAATCTGCATAATATCGGTGATTCGCGGGCGAGCAGTGCAGTGGGCACATTCTCCAAGCTAAACGCTGAACGGGCTTTTTGCTTCTCAAATCGCCATAACAGGGAGAGATGGGCAAATACTACTTCAATATGCTCCCAAGGACGCTGAGTTGACTGCAGCCTCAGCAGAGCTCTCCGCGTGCCTTTTTGCGGCTCCCCGCGGTGCTCGCGCCCGCCGCGCCTGCAAAGGCTTTCCTCAACAGTCGTTCAGTTCGAGCAGCCTTTGCCAACTCTGACTCAAAAGCTGCCCGACTGGATTGACGGCCTCAGCTTCTTCGGCGGGTCACTGAGGCGATCCGTCTGCTACAACCTGGTGTGGCCAAGGCGCTGTGGTTCGCGCCGACGCTGAACGCGACCGTTGCGACAATGACCGAGCAGTACGACACTGCCATATTGATCGCTGGGAAGCGCGCGAAGGGTAAATTCAACTTGCCCACCACCGCGATCAAATGTGCGCCGGGTAATGGCGCCGCTAACAGGATCGACCACCGGAACCGGTTACCGGCAGAGTCGGTCTGCATCCGGGAATTGCAGGGCCATCCTGTGTATAGGCTTAAATTGCGCTATTCTTCTCTACTGTGACAGGCGGGAGCCGCCGTCGACGGGGATCACTGCGCCCGAGACGTAGAACGCGTCGTCCGAAGCAGGAAGGCGATCACCGCCGCCTGCTCCTCCGGCGAGGAGACGCGCTCGAGCGGATTGGCGCGACCATCAGGCGTTGGTAGCTGCGTACGTGCAGCGCTCGAGTCATGTCGGTGGGGACCACGCCGGGCGCCACCGCATTCACGGTTATACCCTACAGGCCCTGCTCGCCGGCCTGCTGGAGCGTGAGATACGCGATCCCGGCCTTGGCCACCGAATAGCCTACCGTTCCGGGATAGCCCGTAAGCCCGAGGATCGAGCTGACATTAATGATCCGCCCGCCCGGCTGGCGCATCCGCGGCCGCAACTCGCGGGTCAGGCTGATGACTGCACGCAAGTTGATATCGATCAGCGGGAACAAAAGGCATCGTCAGTATCGGCGAGCGACTTCGAACCGCCAATGCCGGCATTGTTCACGAGGACGTCGAGCGTCTCGATCCTTGCGGCATCCAAGGCGGCCAGAACCCGCCCTGCGGCGTCGGGCATGGCCAGATCGCAGACGAGCGCCGTCTGGCCAAGGCCCGCAGCTGTGTCGTGCACTTTATCCAGAACATCCACTAGCAACACCCACGCCTCTTCCGAGCCAAGCCACGCCGCTGTTGCGGCACCGATCCCGCGCGCCGCGCCGGTGACGACGACAGTGTTTCTGACCGGAGCTTAGGCAAGGCTGCCTCCGTCGACCGTAAGCGCGGCGCCGATGGTGAAGCCCGCCGCATCGTCCAGCAGATAGCCGACAGCTGTCGCCACCTCGGACGGCAACCCCATTCGGCCCATCGGATGCGCAGCGATGATCTTCGTCCGGCGCTCGACCTGTGCCGCTTCTCCCCGGGCGAAGGCGACGCCGGCCTCGGCCAACGGCTGGCGATGGTTCCGGGGCAGACACAGTTTGCGCGGATATTTCTGCCGCGTGGTTCAGCGCCAGCGTGCGAGTCATCATCACAACCGCCGCCTTGGTCACCGAATAGATCGGCACGTCCTTCGAGGCCTGCAGACCAGCAGTCGAGCTGAAGAGCACCACCGATCCGCGGCCAAGCTCGCGCATCTGCGGGATGCAGCTTGCAGATTCGCCAAATGGCCCCGACGTTGAAGCTGAACATGGCTTCGTACCCTTCACGTCTATCAGCCGCTTCATCGCACCGTAATGCCAGCGGCCGCGACCAAGCCCTCAACCGGCCGGCCAAAGCTCTCGCGGGCGAGGTCGACCAGCCCTTCCAGCATCGCCGGATCGGTCACGTCGCAGACAACTCAACGGGCACCAGGACAGGCGGCCAGAGTTTGGTCCAGAGCCTCTTGCGACAGGTCAGCCAACACCAAATCCGCTCCACCCGCCGCCAGCAGTTTGGCACTGGCCGGGCCAAGCGCGCCACCCGCCGGTAATCAGCACCGTTTTTCCGGCAAAGGTCGTGTCAATCAAGATTGTAGTCCTCCTCCAAGATAAGAACTCCCACTGTACCCGCTCTGAAAGCGAATACCGGACAGCGGATGATCCGCGTCATTCCAAATCCATTGGTGACCGCCGCAACGGTCGAGGCGCAGGACGGCTTGCGCCGCCCCAAGAACACCGCACTCTACCGGCGTTCCTGTCTGAGAGTTTTCAGAGACATGAGGACGCACGCTCGGCGACCTGATGATGTGTGGCGAACCAAACGTCACCCTTTGCTTTGGCGCGTCGAATTAATTCTTCTACGATCCAGATCCGTGAGCGATATCCAATGACGTGTGGATGCAGAGTCAGCTGAAATAAATCGGCATCTTGATAGGCCCCTTCGAACTCCCGAATAAATACAGAAAGCACGTCGTCGACTGATAAATCTGGCCGTGAAGACCCATCGGGACTCATCCAAAGATAAGTGGCATCGTCTCGAATCCATTCGACCGGTATTTCAATCACTCCCGTGGGTTCCTCGTCTTCCAGCAGCTCATAGCAACTATCATCGGCCATAAGGGATGAGTCGTATGTCAATCCGGTTTCACGTATGATCCGTAGAGTTGCGTCGGAAAAATCCCAGGAAGGCGTTCGAATTCCCGTCGGGCGTTTGGAAGTGATTTTTTCAAGAGTGTCGGCACTCCTCATCATTAAAGAGCGCTCGCTCTCTGCGCTCAGTTCCGAGTTTAGCTCGTGTATCCAGCCGTGCATGCCAATTTCATGGCCTTCATCGACAACTGCGCGTTGCTCGTCTGGATACAACTGAGCGATCACAGCGGGAACGAAAAAACTCGCCGGAACGTCGTACTTTCTCAAGAGTTCCAAAGCCCGAGGCATCCCTCGTCGGCTCCCGTACTGACCCCAGGATAATCTGCTTAGCGATCGCCCTCCCCTGCGCAATTCGTTCGACTCATGATCGACGTCGAACGAGATGGCGAAGGCACAGCGTTTACCGCCGGGCCACATTGGTCTTAGTGCCTTGCCCGCTCTGACTTTGTTGATGCGCCGCCGCCAATGGCTTTCAGGCCATTCCCAGGGATTGAGTGCGGTCGAATTGGCCACCAGTTCCTCCTGAGCAGTGTCTGCATTGAATTCCGCCGAAAACTCAATGAGCGGAACGCGGCACCAGCTCAGCTGGCAGCCCCGCAAGCCGATCAGGCCGTCGCTTGAGTTTGCGCCTTGATTACGACAAGATGGCCCAACTCATTCAGATTTTCTCACTCTCGCGAACAAGCTCATCCATAACCGAGCGCACGGCGCTTTCTGCGATTGCAACAATCTCCTCCGCCTCAGCTTTGGTTGTAACCAGCGGCGGAGCAAAGCCCAAAATGTCCCCGTGCGGCATGGCCCGAGCGATAAGACCACGGTCACGGGCGGCCTTCGAGATTCGCGCACCTACCTTGAGCGCCGGATCGAAACGCTTCCGATTGTCGCGATCGGCAACGAACTCGATTGCGCCCATAAGACCGACGCCCCGCACTTCGCCGACGATCGGCAACTGCGCGAACCTCTCCTGCAACTGCGCCTGGAAAAACGCGCCGACGTCACGCGCATTGCCGGGGAGGTCTTCTTTCTCGACAATATCGAGGACCGCGTTGGCCGCGGCGGCGCCGATCGGATGACCAGAGTAGGTGTAGCCGTGCGAGAATGCCCCGACCTTGTCGGCTCCATCCTCCAGGACTTTATACACCTTCTCACCGACGATTGCCGCTGAAAGCGGGAAGTAGGCCGACGTCAAACCTTTAGCGATCGTGATGAGGTCTGGCTCGATGCCATAGTGCTGTGAGCCGAACATGGAACCGGTGCGGCCGAACCCTGTGATCACTTCATCGGCAATCAGCAGCACATCATGTTTTTTGAGGACCGTCTGTACCGCTTCCCAATAGCCTTCCGGCGGAGGCGTGATACCACCTGTGCCGAGGACGGGCTCGCCAATGAAGGCGCCGACGTTGTCCGGGCCGAGCCGCTCGATCAACTGATCAAGCTCGGCGGCGCGGCGAGCGGAGAATTCGCGCTCGGTTTCGCCCGGGGTTGCGCCCCAGTAATGATGTGGAACACCCGTGTGAACAATCTGCGGAAGTGGCAGGTCCATGTGGTCGTGATAAAAGCTCATGCCCGTCATCGAGCCCGACACGACGCTGCAGCCGTGATAGCCGCGTTCACGGGAGATGATCTTCTTTTTGGTCGGCTTGCCACGCAGGTTGTTGTAGTACCAAACAAGCTTGGCCTGGGTCTCGTTCGCATCCGAGCCGGACATGCCATAGAACACCTTGCTCATCTTGCCCGGCGCCATCTTCACAAGGCGATCGGAGAGGATCGCAAGCTCGTCGGTCGTGTGCGCCGCATAGGAGTGGTAATACGCCAAGCGATAGGCCTGACGCGAGATCGCATCGGCGACTTCCGTGCGGCCATACCCGACATTGACGCAGTATAGGCCGGCAAAGCCATCGATAAATTGGTTGCCATGCGCGTCCTGGATGCGGATCCCCTTCCCTGTCACCACGATCGTTGGGTCGCCGAGCTTGCCAGTGGCGAAATCTTTAAGCTGAGTGAAAGGATGCAAGACCGAGTTGCGGTCCTTTTCGGTGATCTCTTTGATGTTGATGGTCATTGAATGCTTCCTTTCAGGCCGCGATGTTGCCGATGCAGAGGTATTTGGGTTCGAGATATTCGATAAGACCGTGCCTTGAGCCCTCGCGACCAAGGCCGGATTGTTTCCAGCCGCCGAACGGAATGCCCGGCCCCGTAAATTTTGGAGTATTCACGGCAACCATGCCATATTCGAGCCGGTCGGAGAGCCGCATGGCTCGGTTGAGATCTTGGGTATAGACGTAGGCCGCAAGTCCCATCTCGGAATTGTTGGCTCGCGCGACCACCTCCCGTTCGTCGTCGAAGGGCAGGATTGCAGCGACAGGTCCAAACGTTTCGTCCTTCGCAATCACCATGTCATCGGTCACATTAGCAAGCACGGCCGGCGTGACGAAGTTCCCGCCAAGCGAATTGTGCTGTGCGCCTGCTACCATTCGAGCCCCGGCTGCTAGAGCCTCAGAAACCTGGTGCCTGCATTTGTCAGCACCAGACGTCTTTGTCATCGGACCGATGTCGACACCTGGCTCCAATCCGTGCCCGACCTTTAGTTTACTGGTGGCCTCGGCAAATTTTTCCGTAAAATGCTCGTAAATCTCTCGCTGCACATAAATCCGGTTTGCCGCGAGACAGTCCTGACCGGATGTCGCGAACTTGGCTGCCATGCAACCGGCGACCGCAGCGTTGATCGGCGCATCGCCGAAAAGGATGAAAGGAGCATTGCCGCCAAGTTCGAGCGAGACTTTCTTCACTGTCTTCGCGGATTGCTCGAGAAGGATTCTGCCGACCTCGGTGGAGCCCGTAAAAGAGAACGCACGCACGTGGGTATGCAACAACAGCCGTTTGGCAAGTGGCGGAGCTTCGCCCGTGATCACCTGAAACACGCCGGGCGGAATGCCAGCATCCCCGGCAAGGCGGGCAAGCGCGAGGGCCGACAGTGGCGTTTCGGGTGCCGGCTTTACAATCATTGTGCAGCCAGCGGCCAGTGCAGCTCCAGCCTTTCTGGTGATCATTGCCGCTGGGAAGTTCCATGGCGTAATGGCGACAGTCACCCCGATCGGCTGCAAATGCACGGCCAGCCTGCTTGCGGGGAGATGGCTGGGAATCGTTTCGCCGTAAGCCCGCTCCCCTTCCCCTGCAAACCAATCTAAAAAGCCGGCAGCGTATGAAACTTCGCCGCGGGCTTCAGCAATCGGTTTTCCTTGCTCGGCCGTTATGATGACAGCCAGGTCTTCGGCGCTCTCCCGCATGCCTGCCGCCCATTTCCGCAGATATGCACCACGCTGTAACGGAAGCATGTCGCGCCACTTGAGGAACGCTGCTCTTGCGCAATGGACCGCGTCGTCAACGTCGGCGTCTGCGCAAGCCGCAACTTGAGCGATCTCGTCACCGCTGGCAGGATCAAACACGGCAAGAGTATCTGATTTGGAGAGCCAGGCGCCGTTCAGATACGCATCACCACGCAAAAGGTCTGGCCGTTTGAGCCTGCGTAATGCCGTGATTGACGTACCCCTCATCTAAGACTCCAATGGTATGCTGATGCCTTTAGGTTATTGCTGCCACAGCGCCGATCGGCAGCGCAGTTGATGCCCCTTTAGCTGCATTCCTGCAAACAGCAGCCAATTCGCGTAGAATTGGACACGGCTCACAACTTCACTTGCCAGGAGGCTTAGCGACCGCGAGCGAAGGTCGCGCTGGTCGCCGGCGGCGCGGAAAGTAGTTGGTTCCAGCGCCGATCTCCCGATCCCGAGTTCCCGATCTGGCCTCGTGGCATTAAGTTCTCGACCGACACCGATCAGGCGCACTGACGCAGGCGCAACCGCCTCGAATCTTAGACGGAACTCGCCGCAAGGCTACTTTCGTCCGGCACTGTGCAGGGTGACCGCGACCGCTTCAGACACGATGGCATCGCGGACGACTTCATTCGGAAGGAGGTCTTGGGGTCCCGAAATTGAGGTCCCCGCGATAACCCAGACATTCACTTGGTGAAGTGGTGAAGTCGCACGAAACAGCAGAAAAGGATGAAGCGAGCCCCGGGCAAAAGGCGAGCTTCGCTGCCGAGCCATCTATCGGGAACAACGTGTGCTGATGTCGCGACGTGTTGCACGGACGGGGCGGACCATACTCGCGTTCCCACCGGCGCGCAGGGTTGGCAAGAGCCCGCTTCAGGCGCGCGTAAACTCGTCCTCAATGCTCCTCAAAAGCTAAGTCCTCTTGCGTCATCCGCGCATTTGTAGAATGGGGCAACGTTCACGCCGCGCTCGCGTCACAGGTGGCTCATTTCGGCCTACGGATCTTAATCTCCGCTGATGCAGAGAACTCATGTGCTAGGCGAGATTCTCCTGTCCCAGAGGTTGGGCATGCCGCACCTCTCAGACAGCGCCGTCCTTAAGCTAGATCCGTTCATCCGCTCGCCGCAGAAACAAATTTCAACCGGCTTCGAACGGACCCAGTGAGATCGCAAAACGATTTGGGTCACATCCAAATCACCTAGTCCACGACGATCAAGCGGCGATCAACATCTGCCAATCGCTCACCGCCCCTTTCGGTTACAATAAATGATTCAGAGATGGCGGCGCCGAACCCTTCGAGCCTAACCCCCGACTGAAAATGGAAGCACATTCCTGGTTGTAGGATGGTCTTGTCGCCCGCGCGAATACTAACCGTGCGTTCGCCCCATTCCGGCGGGAAGTTGAGTCCGATTGAATAGCCGGAGCGGCCTATCTTGATATACCCGTTCCGCTTGAGGATATCTTGCCACACCGCATTAAGCTCCTCAACGACGGTACCAGGCTTTGCCATCTCGAGCACAGCATCCCCGCCTTCCACTATAACCTCAGCAAGACGCGAGACCTCTGCGGGTGGCTTTCCGATGTGGACGGTGCGGCACAGCGGCGCACAGTAGCGGCGTCGGGTGGCGCCGAACTCCATGAGAACCAGGCCAGAGGTCGGCAAGGGCTCCTCGGTCCAACTGAGGTGCGGAGCGTTCGTTTGTTCGCTAGTCTGGATAAGAGGAGGACCGCTAGAGTCGCCATATTTACCGTCCACCCCTCGTGTCTGGGCCCGGTACACCTCCGCGACGACCTCATGTTGCGGCACTCCAGGCCTTAGGTTAGCGATTGCCGTCTGCATCGTATGCGTTGCAAGGTGGCCCGCTTCTCTCATGTAGACTAGTTCAAGGTCAGATTTTATAAGCCGTGCCCAATTGACTAATTCGCGGCTATCAGAGAATTTTGCATTCGGAAGGCCTTTGACGAGATGTTGATGTGCTCGGGCAGTATAGAAGTGGGCGTTAAGCTCGACACCGATTCGATCAGATCCCCAGCCGCGCGAATTGATAAGCTCGCAAAGATCGTCAAATGGATGTAATTCTGGATGTTGAAGTCTATGATCGGAAAATGAGCTTATATTTTCTCTAGGCAGATCCGTCGTTATATAAGCGGAATTTACATCGACGAAACGTCCGAACCAGAGGGGCATGTCCGACTGGAGATGCACTAAGACCACCTGAGGCACGTAGAACGAATAGCCGTCAAAGCCGGTAAGCCAATACATATTCGCGGGATCCTGGCAGATCAGCAAGTCCAGCCCCGCTCGCTCCATCCGCTGCTTCACGTCATGAACACGACGCCGAAACTCCTCGGGCGGAAATGGCTTCTCATATTTCATCTCGTCGAGTCCTTCAAAACAGGCATTCCTCGAACGGATCAGGCATTCGTCCTGTCCGCATACTTTCTCTTCGTATCACGTCACAAGAGGCTGTTTTCCCCGAGGATTTCTTCTTGTCGCGGAAAATCTGCATTTCCTAGGCACTTGCCGTACGTTATCCGCATATGAGCGCCAAATTTTCGGTGGCTCTGCGTCTCCGGTGGAAGATCATGCCCTCCCTATGGTGAAGACGCACTCTGCCTGTCGCAACAGAATTTCAAGCACGGGCGGCAAGATCTACGTGGGAAGCGCCGACGAGACCAGCGAAGATCGGGACGTTGCGGCCGCCACGCTCATGCAGCATCCGGGGCGTCCGCGGCCCAATGGACGGGGTTTGAGCACCCCCATCAGGCCGGCCACTCCTAATATGTGAGCATGATTCTCTGGTACAAATCAGCAGCCTTGGTCAGTTGATCGATTTCAACGAACTCGTTGTTCGTATGGGCTTGGGCAGTACGCCCGGGTCCGATAATCACACACGGGATCCCAGCCAATGACAGCTGATTTGCATCCGAGCCGCCGGTGGCTCCCTTCTGCTCTCCGGTCCCCGCGACGTGGGCACAAGCCGCTCCTGCGACTGCTGCAATTTTGCTCGACCCGGAACTGATTGGAGGCGGGTCTTCCAATGCGGGAAGCAATGACCGAACATTGATCTTGTCTTCGCCCTGGCGAAGGCCTTCCAGTATGCTTTCTACCTCCGCCAACGCGTCCTGCGGCCGCTCCCCGGGTATGAGACGCCGATCGACCCAGATACGGCATACCGGCGGTACAGTGGTAAGTTCCAAACCTCCTTCGATGAGGCTCACGGTCAGCTGTGATGACCCTACCAATGGGTGCTGCGCCCGAGACACAAGGGATCGATGGTGCTCATCAAGTGCCAATACCACCTTGGCCATGCCCGTGATCGCGTTCACTCCGAGATGAGGCTTCGACGTATGAGCCGGTACACCCTGAACCTCGATTTGCCAGCGGACAGAACCCATGTGAGCTACAACGAGCTCTAATTCGGTGGGTTCACCGACTACCGCACCCTCATAAGCGACACCGGAATCGGCTATAGCGCGGGCGCCAAGTTTGCGGTACTCTTCGTCAATGCTGGCTGCCACAACAACCGTGGCCCGGGGCTGCCGTTCACCAAGTGAGCTAAGCGCAATCAACATAGCTGCAAGTGAGCCTTTTGTGTCGCAGCTACCTCGCCCATATATTCGCCCGTCCCGTTGCTCACCCGAGAATGGATCTGATTCCCACCTATCGATAGGAACGGTATCCATATGAGCAATGAATAGAATACGCCTATCGGGTTCTTTCCCAGGTACCCAGGTCAGGAAATTCGAGCGACCATCGGCCACCTCCTGTATCCCGTAAGCCAGCTTCCGCTCCTTGCAAAAACCCTCGAGGAACTTGGCTACACCTTGCTCTCCACTACCTTTTGGCGACAGCGATGGATTGATGCTCTCGATCTTTATAAGATCTTGGAGAAGTCCGATAGTCTCGGCGCTCTGGGTCGACATGTACTCTCCTGTGTGCATGAACTAGCCGTGTCGCTCTTACTTCGACCAGCTCTTGGCCAGATTGATTACGCGATCGACTTCATCGGCGGTGTTGTAAAGATGCAGGGAAAACCGGAGCATGCCTCTGCGTATTGAGACGATTACCCCGTTCTTCGTGAAATGCTCGTGAAGCGACCGAATGCGGGCGTCGACTGGGCGCCCTTCAACAAGATCGCTGGAATCGCCAACGGCTACGATACTTCCAGTGTGAGCGCCTGGTGGCCCGCCGCAGACCGGAAGCCCGATATCTAAGAGACCAGTGGCCATACGTTTTGCGAGTGAGGTAACGCTCTGGTCGATCGCCTCGGTTCCGATATCAAGTAGCTGGCCCATTGATGCATATGCAGCCAACATGCCAGGGAAGTTGTAATGCCCGATATCAAAGCGGGGCGCGCCAGAGCGCAACTTTACAAAACTAGGTACCGGAGCTGATTCTGGCGCGTTTCCGAAATCTACGCTGAAGCGCGCAAGATAGGCCGGGCTCAGCCGATCGGCCCATTCTTTACGGCAATATAAAAAACCCGATCCATAAAGACCCATCAAACCCTTCACAGTGGACACTGCTACACCGTCTACGCCAAGTCGATTGACGTCGGTGTGGAGTATCCCAACAGATTGCGTCGCGTCCGCCAAAAGAAATGCACCGTAGTGCCTACAGGCTTCGGATATCTGCTCCATGACGGTCCGAAACCCCGGAACCATCGTCACCGTCGCCAAGGCAACAACGCGGGTATGAGAATCAATCGCCTTTACGAATGCATCAGGGGGAATTGAGCCGTTATCCGGCTCTACGACTCGCAACTCGACATTGTAGCGGTCTCTGATCTGAATCCATGGCAAGATATTATTTGCGTGTTCCAATTTTGGGCATAGAACGACGTTGTCTCCATCTCTCCAATCGATCGCATTAGCGATGATGTTGATGCCTTCCGATGCATTCTTGGTAATTGCAATTTCATCGTGATCTGAATTGATAAATTGTGCGAACCTAGCGCGAGTACGCTCGACGTGTTCGAGCATTCTTTCTTCGTCGTTTAGGCCATGCAGCCGATTGTTCAAATGAGGCTCGATTGAAGCCAATGTTGTGCTTGATATGAGGCCCTGGTTCGCGACATCCATGTAGATGGCGTTTGCTGTGGCTGGAAACTCCTTTCGGAGGATGTCCAAGGGAAGCATATGGCTTTCTCTCCTGGGAGTGCGGACGGCGGTTGAGCTACCTTGTTCAGGCGATCGTTCCGGCAAGGGTAAGAATGCCGCCAGACTGGTCTGCGCTGACCTGCCCATTTTACACGGTGCTCGTGCCGACTTTGGTCTAACATTCGGTCTCCCACGCCGCATTCCTGCGCCAAACCGCGATTCACGCAGAGATCGCGAGCCATTCTCGCGGATCACTGAAGCGTCTCGACGGAATGCAGCTGCAACAACTGCCTCACGAGAGATCAATTTGGGTAATTCTCAGACCGCGGATAGGGCTTCTTACCAGTGCTTGGAGCGACGTTAGCCTGACTGAGCCGACGACCTTCTCCTCCAGCCCCACACCCATGCGGATCATAGTTCACTCGCGGCCGACGCGCGAGGGCCGTAAGGCATCCGAAAGCCGGGGCCGGTTCATAGCCTGACTCTCATGGTCTCCGATTTATGCTGCAACGCCGACACCCTTGGTGATGTCGCTCCCTAACACGCTTGCCTCGAACTGATGCGAGCGTGCTGCAACTCATGTTTTCTGCGCCTGAGCAACGAGATCGGTAGGATCTTTTCGACCGGGGATCGCCCCCACCCGATCGAATCTGCCGTTCTTGCGCTGGCCCGCAACTGCTCACCAGCAACGCCCATCGATTCAGCGGCACCCCTCAGATAGTTATACTATGCCGGTATTGTGCGCAGATGGCGAAAGAAACGCCGATTTTCTGCGACTTGGACCGACTTTAGCGCCGAGAGGGCGTTTGGCACTTGCTACATTTTGGACGTACGGACTGGCGGCCTTGGCATTGGCCGATATCATCATGAGCAGAGATTGTGAATGGATCTGGATCGAATTGACCGGAAGATTCTCAACGTCGTGCAGCGCAACAATCGCCTTACGACAGAGGAATTGGGCGAACTTGCCGGACTATCGGCTACCGCTTGTCAGCGGAGATTAAAGCGACTTCGAGACGCTGGCGTCATCGAAGCGGACGTTGCCATAGTTTCACCGGAAGCCGTCGGTCGGCCCCTGCTCCTGCTGGTATCCATCACTCTCGAGCGCGATCGCGCCGATATCATCGATCGTTTCAAGCAGGCAATTCGGCGGACGCCTGAGATCATGAACGCTTACTACGTTACGGGTGAAGCGGATTTTATTATTACGGTCTCTGCTCAGGACATGGCCGAGTACGAGGCGTTTACCCGTCGTTTTTTTTACGAACATCTTGAAGTAAAGGGGTTCAAGACAATCGTTGTAATGGATCGGATCAAGGCGTCGTTTGCTCTGCCAATTGCTGAAGAGTAGCCTTCAAAAGAGCCCGCCCAGGCAACCACCACGCGCCTTCCGCGGGTCGCAGTTGTCCCGCACTTCTGAATGTCGGCTGTCCTATTTTGAATGGTCCCGCATATATACCAGGGCACCTCCTCTCAGCCTGCAGGTGTTATGCGCCAATGACCAAAAAACGATGATATTCTGCGGGACCAAGGCGCCCTTCGCGCAACCAAGCTCTTTGGCACTTGCTACATTCTGGGCGGAGCGGAATTCAGGATTGTCGGTCCCCGGCTAATTGGAGCGGCTTCAGTCGGCGGAATAGCTGGGGTGCCTACGTCGCACAGAGGATGCTGTGCTCCCGGCAGCGCGGAAACGGGTCTCCCGGCTCTCGCAAGGACAAAGCGTGAAATTCGCCTGCAACCGGCAAGAAAGGAAAGTCCCCGTGGCAATTCTCAATAGCGTCGCAGAGTTTCTCCCCGAGATAGTGGCTTGGCGCCGGGACATCCATGCACATCCCGAACTGGGCTTCGACATCCCCCGTACTTCGGCATTTGTCGCCGAGCGCCTGCGCGAATTCGGCTGCGACGCCGTCGCGACCGGCATCGGCAAAACCGGCGTCGTTGGCGTCATCAAGGGCAACGGCGTCGTGAGCGACGGTAACCCAAAGGTTATCGGATTGCGCGCTGACATGGATGCGCTGCCGATCAACGAAGCGACCGATCTGCCCTATGCGTCCAAGAACAAGGGCTTGATGCATGCGTGTGGGCATGACGGCCACACCGCGATGCTGTTGGGTGCCGCGCGCTATCTTGCCGATACTCGGAATTTCGCTGGAACGGCGGTCATGATCTTCCAACCTGCCGAGGAGATCGGTACCGGCGCCGTTGCCATGCTAGATGACGGTTTGATGGAGCGGTTCGGCATCGAGCACATCTACGGAATGCACAATCGTCCGGGCTTGCCGGTAGGTGTCTTCGGAATCCGGCAAGGTCCAGTGATGGCGGCAACTGATAGCATAGAAATTAGCATTGAAGGGCGAGGGGGGCACCCTGGAAGGCCTCATGAATGCATCGATCCGATTCTGGTCGGCGCTCAGCTTGTGACGGCCCTGCAGCATATCCTGGCTCAGAACATTGACCCTGTCGACTCGGCAGGAATTTCGTTCCACCAGTTCCAGTCCGGGCAGAGACTAGTCCCCGTCGTTCCGCAAACAGCGGAGTTGGTGGGCACCATGCGGACGCTAAAGCCGGAGGTGCGCAAGTTCGTGAAGGAGCGGGTGGGCGAAGTGGTCGCCGGCATCGCCCAGATAACCGGCGCGAAGATAGATATTAAATTTCAGAGCTTCGACGCAATTCTCTTCAATGAGGTCCAGCAGACCGACCTTGCGAGAAGCGCGGCCAAGGGCGTGGCCGGTGAAAACAATGTGCTCGAGACGCCACCGGTAATGGGGGGGGAAGATTTCTCCTTCCTGGCGCAGGCGCGGCCGGGTGCTTTCGTCTGGTGCGGGAACGGTGACAGCGCCGGCCTGCATCACCCTGCCTACAATTTCAACGACGAGGCGATTCCTTATGGAACATCGTACTGGATCAAGCTCGTAGAGAACACGTTGGGATCCCGTCCGACGTCTTGATGATCGGTCTGACAAGGGCCGCAGAACGAATGAATAACTGCCGTCTTATGCCAGGCTTGAATGTAGCGGACCTCGTAAAATGAAAACTCGTTCATCCGTGCCAACATCTCTTGAGGGTCTGTCGGCGTGCGAATGCCTGGAACTCTACCGAAGGCGGCAGCTCTCGCCTGTTGAAGTCGTCGATGACTGTCTCAGCCGCATCGACGCCAACAACCCGGCGCTGAACGCATTTTGCCTCGTCGACCACGAAGGGGCCAGGTCTGCTGCCCGGGCCTCGGAGGGTCGATGGATGAAGGGGGAACCAGCCGGAGTACTAGATGGCATTCCGGCCACCATCAAAGACCTCACCTTGACACGAGGCTGGCCGACAAGACGTGGCTCATTGTCCGGCAGCACCGAGGGACCCTGGACTGAAGACGCCCCTGTTCCAGCCCGTATCCGTGAGACCGGTGGCGTTATCCTGGGCAAGACAACCACTCCAGAATTTGGCTGGAAAGGGGTAACAGACAGCCCGGTCTACGGGATCACCCGCAATCCCTGGAATCCTGACCTGACACCAGGCGGGTCGTCGGGAGGGGCGGCAGTTGCGGCTGCGCTCAACCTTGGCTTTCTTCATCAGGGTAGCGACGGCGGGGGATCAATCCGGATACCGGCGAGCTTCACGGGGACCTTCGGCTTCAAGCCAACCTTCGGCATCGTTCCGCAATGGCCAGCTAGCGCCATGACAACGCTGTCTCATTTGGGGCCGGTGACCCGCACCGTTGCGGATGCGATCCTGATGATGAATGTGATTGCACGAAAGGACGCTCGCGATGGCTATGCGGGTCCGGCGTACCTAGGTCTCGACCCCGATCCAGCAAAGACCACCATCAGGGGCCTGCGGATCGGCTACAGTCGGAACCTCGGCTATGTCAAGGTGGCGCGAGATATCCAAAACGTTACCGATAATGCGATCGACCAGCTTCGAGCTCTTGGGGCCGAGGTGGCCGAAGTCAATCCGGGATTTGCGGATCCGGTGGAGGTGTTTTCTACATTCTGGTTCGCTGGCGCCGCCCGTATTGTGTCACGAATGAACAAACAGCAAAGACAATTACTAGATCCTGGCTTTCTGGAAGGTGCCGAACGCGGGCTGAAGATCACCCTTACCGAATTTCAGGAAGCTGAGGCGATGCGGTTCGAGCTCTCCGCTCTGATGGCGAAGTTCCACGAAAATTACGATCTCTTGGTCACACCGACGATGCCTATCGCGCCGTTCCCCGTCGGGCGAAATGTGCCGGATGATAGTTACAAGGGGTGGGTGGACTGGACGCCCTTCACCTACCCTTTCAACTTGACCCAGCAACCAGCAGCATCGATTCCATCGGGCCTGGATGATCAAGGGCTGCCCGTCGGGCTACAACTGGTCGGCGCGCGCTATTCCGACACCTCCGTCCTAGCCGCGGCATATACGATCGAAAGTCGCCTGGGGCTTCCTTCTTTCGCGAGGAGCAGATTCCACGCTGCCACCCCTTAAAACTTGAGACTGCCGCGCTCAAGCACCTGACGGCCTCCAAGCGGTCAAGCCACGGACGCGAATGTCATTCGATAAAGGGGCGCGGCGTCATAGATGGGCAGTCCTGTCCTACGACGGATTGCTGACGTCACCATCGGGGACAATGTACATTCAAATAGGAGTGCGTCAATCTTGGGATGTGCGGCGCGAAGTCGCGACACAGACTGCAACCCGGGGACTCCATTTCGGTAACACTAGCCGGCCGCGTATTACCTTCGATGCCGCCGATGGCTACTCTTGCCCCTGCGGATGAATCCATGCCCAGCAGCTCTTCGCCGCAGTGTCTTGAGTCTGCGGCCAGACGGCGAGCTTTGCGCCGGCCGGAAGCTGCCGGAGGAGCGTGGGCGCCAGTAGCAGGCTCGACATGGCCACGGGAAGTTTGACAGACGTGGCCAGTGCAGCCTGGCACCAGATACTGAAGCCGCAGTCCCTGGTTATCGCGACGGCTCCGCGCTCAACCAACCGCCTGGCAGCTGCAATGTAGGCCGGCTCGAGAGAGGCATCGCCAGGACTGACCCTCTCCGCCAAAGCCCCGGCCGCGGTCTCTATTATAATTGGGAAGTCGAAGTTGCCGGGTTGAAGACCGACCCCGATGCGGTGGCGGAAATTCACCAGGGCGCAAGTCCGATCTCCAGCCTGTGATTTTTGCAACACTGGCCATCCAATGAGGATCCAACTGCCGTCTGATCGTGACAATTCAGCTGCGTCAAATGCCTTTGCCGCCAAGATGGCGCGTATCGTCAGGTTGTGCTGACCAAGCTGGGACGCTCTACGAGCGCAGGAATCCTGCATTCGCCTGACGCTTCCGGCTCGGTTGCAAGGCTCGGGAATAGTAATGACGAAACAGTGGATCAGCACGCCGTAAGCCCAGTGCAAAAAATGCGGGCTTCGTGCCGAACCTTTTTTTGGAACGGCGGGCGCGGATCTCATCATTGAGATTACCGGAAAGCCTGTCCGGACTTTTCCGAAGCCGCACTGTTATCCTGTTCGAGAGCGACGCATCGATGGTTCCTTTCCCCGCCTCATCGACAAGCTCACCCGTGTCCACTTGGCTCATCCACGACGACTTCGGCAACCATGCTCTCTCCGATCAGCAGCGCTTCCACCTCTTCGAAAATCGTCGAGGAGCGCTATCAGAGAAAATCCACCCTGATCACCGCCCAGGTCCCCGTGGCAAGCTGGCACGACCTTATTAACGACAGCACGGTCGCCGACGCTATACACGACCGCTCGTGCACAATGCACACCGCATCGCCCTTCAGGGCGAGAGCATCCGAAGAAAAAAGCCTCGGCCCTCTTGACCGACTCCGAGAACACCGAAATCAATCAGCCCTACAGCAACCAGGCTGCCGAGGACCAACCTCGACGAACTGTCGGACTTTTGTGAAAACGCTGTCCGGGAATTAGCGGAATCGCTGTCCAGCTTTTGAAGCGCGCAATAACACTATGGCCGTCATCGAAATGAGCAAGGCGAAGTGCTGATTGCCGCGTTTGTTCCGGGATTAAGCGCCAGCCTCTCAAGAAGATTTATGCCGACTCGCCATCATTGTTGAAACTGCTGCAGCGCTCGCACGTTGAAGCCGGCCAGGCCGGGCATACGATTATGCGGATCGCCTTCGCCCAACTTCAATTCTGGACGCCAGGGCTCGATGTAAGGGACCGGCGAGCGTCAAAAGACTGCGGATGGGTCGCCGCTCGTCCCCTGGGATACGATCTCTGTCGGATTTTGTCGCGCCTGCGACATAGTGGTTGTGCGGGCCAGTTTAGTACCTGATATGACCGTAAGTTTGATATCAAACTCAAAGCACTGGCCGACGTGCATTTTGCGAGGTTGGCACGGTTTTTGAAGCGATCATTTCGCGTCGGAGCGCTCTCATCCGCCGGTTATCATCTGTTTTGGCATAAACCCTGCATAAGGCTTTATTGATGGTACCGCAACCCAACTCGCCGTCTTTCGAGCTACTTGGGCAAAAAGAGCACCGCCAGCGGAAAGGGTCGGGAACCGGAGAGGGAACCGGGTGGTGGACCTATGTTTGTGGAGGGGGTTGTGAAAAGGGTCAGCCATGGTGCTTCGAGCCTCTTGTACTCGTGCAGGTCGTCAATGTTGATATAGCGGTTGGCCTCCATCCAGTTTTCATTGGTTTCGTGACAGCAGACAAACGTCAAAGGAGATAGCTCATGCGAGTAGCCATCGTAACGAACAGTGATTTCAACGGTGTGATTAACCGGTTCGGTCAGCCTTGTCCGCAGCCGCCGCAGCCTTGGCCGCATAGCGGCACGTTGGAAGATGTGGTGGCGGCACTTCAAGAGGGCGGCCACGAGACGGTAGTGTGTGAAGGCGATAAAGGACTGCTCGCCAGTCTCGAGCGGTTCATGCCACCTGATCCGCAAGGTCGCCCCTCGGGAATGGTCTTCAACTTGGCGGAGGGAATTCAGGGCGAAAAGCGTTACACTCATGTTCCTGCCATGCTTGAGATGGCCGGTGTTCCATACACTGGATGTAGCCCCTTCGGGATTGGGCTGACGGGAGACAAAGTCATTACCAAAATGCTCATCCGCGATCAGGGCGTGCCGACTCCGAACTTTCGCGTGATGCGTCGCGGCACCGAGAACACCGGCGACCTGAGATTCCCAGTGGTAGTGAAGCCGCGGGAGGAGGACTGCAGCTTCGGATTGCAGATCATACATGAACACTCTAAGTTGCGGCAGGCCGTCGAAGTGATCGTCACGCAGCATGCTCAGGATGCGCTAGTGGAGGAATACATCGAGGGGCGGGAAATCTGCGTTGCGTTGCTCGGAAACGGGGAGCCCGAAGTTTTGCCTCTAGTGGAGCAGGACTTCGGTGACCGCGAAACGCGTGTTATGAATTGGGATGCGAAGTACGTGGCGGCCGCAGCGGTGCCCAAGATTTGCCCGGCGAAAATCGAGAGCGGGCTTGAGACGATGTTACGGGATATTTCGGTTGCGACCTTCCGTGCCTGCCACTGCCGGGACTATGCCCGCGTCGATTTCCGGATCGATCGCTCAGGCCAACCGTTTGTCCTAGAGATGAACTCGGTGCCGGCCCTTGGTATACACTCCAGTTATGGCACAGCTGCAACGGCCGGCGGACACAGCTTCGTAAGCTTGATCAATCGCATCCTCAATGTCGCCCACACCCGCTATTTCGGAATCGGCGTCTCATAGTGGATTGATCGGATCAAAAGAGTCCGATTTCGGGATTCCGTTTTGCGGTTTGGCGTGCGAGTTAGATGCATGCGCAATAGCATCCCCCTTCACCGTTTTGGCCAGCGACCGTCAGCGCCTGCAAGCGCTCGTCGCGGCGCCAGGAAGCCCGCAAGCACGTTCGGGGGCCGCATCGTCGCGCTGTGCTTCGAACCACGAAGCCAAAGCATACTTGGACCACCGGCTAGGTCGAGCGAATGAACCGCACCATCAAGGACGCGACGGGCAAGCGTTTCCACTACGACGATCATGACCAACTGCGTCGGCATCTTGCCGACTTTGTTGCGGCCTACAAATTTCGGCCGCAGGCTGAAGGCCCTCAAAGGTCTCACCCTACGAGTTCATCTGCAAGGCATGGGCTTCCCAGCCCGAGCGCTTCACTCTCAATCCGCTCCACCAAATGCCTGGACTTGTCTATTCGGCGTGTTGAAGTCAATCCCATTCAAGCTTCCTAGGCTGACCTGCCGACGCGATTATCCTAGCCTGATTGATGTAACCGCGGCGTCAAACCGAGATACGGCCCCACGTCCTTCGAATTCCTGAAGGGGGCAGGAATATCGACCGTGGCGTTGAAACCCAGTGCAACGATAGGGCCGACGCCCAGCACGGTCATCAACCGCCTGCAAACCGTGTCACCCCTCACGATCGACAACAGTCTTTCGTGTAGCACCGTGAACTGCTCGCAAAGTTTCCGACGGGCGGTGAGCAACGTCTCCATGATGTCTCGAGTTCCGGAATGTCACCGGAAGGGTCCCGGATGCGATCCGCGAATTTGCCGGCCGTCGACAATGCCAACTTTGAGACCGAAGTTACGAAACAGGCCACGGATGTCGTTCTCGATGGCGATGGCCTTTTCCTGAAGCGACTTGAGGGCCGTCAGCAGCGCCCGGCGATTCTGGGTCGTCAGCGTCTTGACAGTAAGACCGTATGTCCGCCTCTGCCGATGAGGTGGCTCGCCCTACACTGCGCGTCCGAGGGTTGCTCGGACGGGCCGAGCCGATCCTCACCACAGGAGGACGAGCCGTGGCGGATTATAGAGAAGCATTTGTCGGAATCGATGTTGCGAAGCTTAAGAACGCTATTGCGATTGCGGAGGCAGGCCGGGAAGGAGAGGTTCGGTTCTTCGGTGAGGTCGACGCGTCGGCGACCAGCATGCGGCGGGTCATAGGCCGGATCGCCAGCCGCTTTGATTACGTGCATTTCTGCTATGAGGCTGGGCCGACCGGGTACGGCCTTTATCGCCTGATCCGGTCGCTCGGGCACGAGTGCACCGTGGTTGCACCATCATTGATACCAAGGAAGCCCGGCGATCGGGTGAAGACGAACCGTCGAGACGCCATTTCCCTTGCCCGACTATTGCGCGCCGGCGAGCTGACCGCGGTGTGGGTTCCCGATGAAGGGCACGAGTCCATACGGGATCTTGTTCGCGCGCGGGCGGGCGCGGTCGAGACGCTGCGGGTCCATCGCCAGCAGGTGAGCGCATTCATGCTCAAGCACGGCCGTAGCTATCCGCGAAAGAAGAGCTGGACGATGCGCTATCTACGCTGGCTTCAGGAACAAGGTTCGATCATCCCGCGCATCAGATCGCACTCCAGGAGATGGTCGAGGCGGTGCGCGTCTCGAAAGAGCGGGTCGAGCGGCTGGAGCGTGTGATCGAAGAGTTCGTCCCGGCCTGGTCGCTGGCACCGATCGTGTGGGCGCTTCAGACATTGCGTGGGGTAGACCTAATTGTCGCCGTGACGTTCGTCACCGAAGTCGGCGACGCCAGCCGGTTCGAAAGCCCACGCCAGCTCATGGGATATCTCGGTCGGGTCCCCGGCGAGCGCTCAACCGGGGAGACAGTCCGGCGCGGCGGCATCACAAAGGCAGGCAACGGTCGGGTTCGCCACATGTTGGTCGAGAGCGCCTGGACCTATCGACATCCGCCCAAGGTCGGGAAGGCGAAGCTATACCGGTTGGAGCAGGCGTCACCGAAGGTGCGTGAGATCGCCTGGAAGGCGCAGTCCCGCCTGACAGCCCGCTACCGCATGCTGAGCGCTCGGGGCAAACGGACAACGGTCGTCTGCACCGCGATCGCCCGTGAACTGGTCGGCTTTATGTGGGCAGTCGCAAGGGAGGCGCGCGTCACCTGATCGCTCGCCGCGATGGCGCACATATCGCGCATGGGCGGAGGCGGGACCACGGCAGGGGAATGCCCGTCAGACGCTTTGTGGCCGGCAAATCGACCGACGCCCGCAGTAAGATAGGAACAGCCCCGGACGCACAATCGGGAATGCGGTAGCCAACCCGCGCATCAGAGCTTGATCACCGACGTCCTTCAGTTCCGCCTCCCCACCCATGCGCGATCATCAGAATGAGCAGCCGTTCCTCGGATCGGGCGACCTCATGCGTTCCAAACCTTGACAGCGGACATCAGAGCGGTGTTTCCGGACCACCTTTCGGGAGTGGTCGCGATCTGTGAGGTTGCCGATCCTGTATTGGGATCGGAGATCGGCTTGTGTCTGGACTTGACCTTACGCTTGACCCGGAGCGGCAGCTTCGGCGTTTCGAGGTGATCAACGGTGCCGGCGGTCGGCGTCACTGGTCGGTGGATGACAAGGCGCGGATCATCGCAGAGACGCTGGAGCCGAATGCGATCATTTCCGAGGTCGCCCGCCGTTATGGTCTCAGGCCGCAGCAGGTCTTCGCCTGGCGCCGCGAAGCGCGCAAACAGGCCGCTTCGGTGCAGCAAGATTCTCCTGCCTTTGTGCCGGCGGTTGTGGCGGCGGCGGAACCTGCAGCCAGCCGTTCACCGAAGCAGCGGAAACGGCAAGCCACCCGAGATGCCGGCATGATCGAGCTTGAGATCGACGGCATCGCGATGCGCGTCGGCCGGGGCGCCGATACCAAGACGGTGGCCGCAGTGATCCGCGCGCTGAAGGCGACGTCGTGATCGGGCCGACGGGTGCGGTCAAGGTCATGGTGGCGACGAAGCCCGTCGACTTCCGCAAGGGTGCGGAGGGATTGGCGGCGCTGGTGCGAGAGACAATGGGGGCCGATCCGTTCAGCGGGGCCGTCTACGTCTTCCGGGCGAAGCGGACTGACCGGATCAAGCTGATCTTCTGGGATGGCACCGGGGTTTGCCTGCTAAGCGTTTGGAGGATGGGGAGTTCCGCTGGCCGAAAGTGCATGACGGCATGATGCGGCTGACGGCCGCGCAGCTCTCGGCGCTACTCGAAGGTCTCGACTGGCGGCGAGTCCATGAGGCGCGCCGGACCCGCGTGCCAGCCCAGGCGGGCTGACCCGCGACGAAGTGAATCAGCCTAGATTCCGCTGTCGCGGGCTGTCGGCGAATATGGTCTGATCCGTTCATGGCGATGACGGCTGACCAGCTTCCCGACGATCCGGACGCGCTGAAGGCGATGGTCCTGGCGCACGACGTCGAGAATGCCCGTCTGATTCAGATCATCAAGGAATTGCAGCGTCACCGCTTCGGCCGGCGTGCCGAGACGCTCCCCGAGGATCAATTGCTGCTGGGGCTCGAAGAGGCGGAGCAGATCGAGGCCGCCGGTGAGGAAGAGAAGGAGCAATCTGCTCCCGCCGAGCGGCAAGCAAAGGCCACGAGGCGCCGGGCCAACCGGGGCGCGCTGCCACCCCATCTGCCGCGCGTGGAGATGGTCGTCGACATCGAGGACCATGCCTGCCCATGCTGCCGCAATGGCTTGCATCGGATCGGCGAGGACGTGAGCGAGCGGCTCGACATCGTTCCGGCGCAGCTGCGTGTAATCGTCGTGCGCCGGCCCAAATATGCCTGCCGCGCCTGCGAGGACGTCGTGGTTCAGGCTTCCGGCGCCGGCCCGGCTGATCGAGGGTGGTCTTCCGACCGAGGCAACGGTCGCCCAGGTGCTGGTCTCAAAATATGCCGATCACCTTCCGCTCTATCGTCAGGCGCAAATCTACGCCCGGCAGGGTATCAATCTCGATCGCTCTACGCTCGCCGACTGGGTCGGCCGCGCCGCCTGGCACCTGCGTCCGGTGCATGAGCGGCTGCTTGGCAAGCTGAAGTCCTCGGCAAAACTCTTCGCCGACGAGACGACCGCGCCGGTGCTCGATCCCGGCCGCGGCAAGACTAAGACAGGTCAACTCTGGGCCTATGCCCGCGATGACCGACGATGGGAGGGGAGCGACCCGCCGGGCGTCGCCTATGTCTATGCGCCGGACCGAAAGGCCGAGCGTCCGATCGCTCATCTCGCAGGCTTCACCGGAATCTTGCAGGTCGACGGCTATGGCGGCTATCGCGTGCTGGCCGACAAAAGCGGCGTCACGCTCGCCTTCTGCTGGGCGCATGTCCGTCGGCGCTTTTATGAACTGGCAGCAGCCGGTCCCGCGCCGATCGCCAGTGACGCGCTGAGACGGATCGCCGAACTCTACAAGATCGAGGATGACATCCGTGGCCGATCGGCCAACGAGCGCCGCGCGATGCGTCAGGACAAAAGCCGCGCCATCGTCGCCGATCTCGAACCCTGGCTGCGTGAGAAGCTCGGCCTGATCAGTCAGAAGACCAAGCTCGCAGAGGCAATCCGCTACACGCTCTCACGCTGGGAAGGCCTCTCGCACTTCCTTGACGACGGCCGCATCGAGATCGACAGCAACACCGTCGAACGCTCGATCCGTCCGATCGCAATCTCGGGGTCATTCTGCCCATGTTGGGCAGGAGGTCGAAGTCCCGTGCGCAGCAATGGATCTGGGCTCCCCGCGCGCGTCGCTTGCTGCACTGCTTGAACTGAACAAGCTCTTGATCCAGCGCCGTTTCCGGCGAGGCTCTCCGGATGGTTTCATCATCGGGGAGACTCAAAATGAGAACCTTGCCGCCACCGACACGATCTCTCGTGATCGTTCGCCAGCTCAGCATGCGCTCGACTCGCACAAGCTAGTCGGGCTGAGCGCAGCGCAACGAACGATCGTGATCGCCCGGCTCGCCAATGTGCTGATGGCCGCCGCCGGTATCGTGACGGAGGAGAGCCGCGATGACGAGCCGTAATCTGATTCCGGCCACCATCCTCAAGCGCAAGGCCGTTGTCTATGTACGTCAGTCCACGCAGGCGCAAGTGCAGCTCAATCTTGAGAGCCAGCGTCGGCAATATGAGCTGGTCGACGTCGCGCGGCGCTGGGGATTCCGCAAGGTTGAGGTGATCGACGAGGACTTGGGACGCACCGCAAGTGGAGCTGTGGAACGTCCCGGTTTCGAACGCCTGGTCGACGATCTGTGCACCGGTCATGTGGGCGCTGTGCTTTGCCTGGAGGCGTCCCGCCTGTCTCGCAACGGACCGGACTGGCATCGGCTGCTCGAGTTGTGCGGCGAAGTCGATGCACGGGTGATCGATCTGGACGGAGTCTACGATCCGGGACTGCCGAACGATCGCCTGCTGCTCGGCATGAAGGGGAGCATAAGCGAGTTCGAACTCGGGGTGCTGCGTGCTCGCATGTACGAAGCTGACCGCGCCAAGGCACAGCGCGGCGAACTGCGCATCTCTGTGCCCTTCGGCTACGTCTGGCACCGGGATTACGGTCTCGGGTTCGATCCCGATATACGCCTGCAGGAGACCATTCGCCTGATATTCGCGCGTTTCCGCGAACTCGGCAGTGCCCGCCAGGTCCTGATCTCGATGATCGACGATGGCGTGCATTTCCCCAGACCCTCCGACGGCAAGAAGATGGTGTCCTTCGCCTGGGTTCCGGTCCGCTACCGCAACGTGATCTCCGTCCTGAAGAACCCGTTCTACGCCGGCGCTTATGTCTATGGTAAGAGCGAGAAGCGCACCGAGATCGTGGATGGCCGCGTCCGCAAGAGCTATGGTCATTACAAGCCGGCCAGCGATTGGGCGGTGGTGCTCAAGGAGCATCACGAAGGCTATATCGGATGGAGCGAGTACGAACGGAACCAGGAACTTCTCGCCGCCAACGCCTATGGCAAAGCCGGCGGCGTCAAGTCGGGCCGCGGCGGTCGCGCGTTGCTCCCGGGTCTTCTCTCCTGTGGTCGATGCGGGCGAAGACTGGTTGTCACGTATGCCGGACGTGGCCAAGGTTACCCGGTCTATCGTTGCGAGAACACCATGATGGCGCAGGCGCGATGCATGTCGTTCAACGGCTTTCGCACCGATGCGGCGGTGGCCCGCGAAGCCTTGGAGGCGGTTGCGCCGATGGCGATCGAGGCGGCGTTGGAGGCTGAACAGATGCAGCTGGAGAGCGAAGCCAGGCGGCGGCAGATGATCGAGATGGACCTGCAGCAGGCACGCTATGAGGCATCGCTCGCCGAGCGCCGCTACGCCGCCTGCGACCCGGAGAACCGGCTTATAGCGGCCCAGCTCGAGAGGAACTGGGAAGCTAGGCTCAGGCGCGTGGAGACCTGCGAGGCCCGGCTCAGTGAAGTCCAGCGTATGGAGCCTGTCGACGCGATCCCTGACTTCACCGGCCTCGCCCAGGATCTCGAAGCCGCCTGGAATGCGCCGGGTGTCGATATGCGGTTCCGTCAGCAACTGCTGCGCGCGCTCATCAAGGACATTGTGGCGGACGTCGATGACGACGCGCGCGATGTGATCCTGACCATCCATTGGCATGGGGGCCAGCATTCCCAGGTAAGGGTTCGCAAGTCCAAATCCGGAGAGCATGGCCAGAGTACGCCTGAGGAGGCTCTGGCGGTCATGCGATCCATGGCAACGCGATGGTCGGATGCCGAAATCGCCGCCACACTCAACCGCATGGGCATGAAGACGGGTCAGGGAAAGACCTGGACGGCGCGACGCGTCCAATCCCTGCGCACGGTGCACAAGATCAGCGGCTATCGGTCTTCCGACAAGAACGGCGAGTGGCTTACCATGTCGGACGCGGCCGCGAAGCTTGGCGTGTCGCACGTCAAAATCCGCCGGTTCGTCAGGGACGGCATATTACCAGCCGAGCAGGTCATGCGCGGCGCGCCCTACCAGATCCGCGCCAGCGACCTTGAAGATGAACGGATCAAGGCCGATTTGGCGCGCAAATCTCCGCGTATCATCAACGACGATAATCAGAAATCGCTGTTTCCCGCCATTTGAAGAGGGGGTGCATAATGAATCAGTCTTCGCGCTCAACCGCAAGAACGCGCTCTTCGCAGGCTCTGACGGCGGCGCCGAACACTGGGCAGTCATCGCCTCGCTGATCGAAACCTGCAAGCTCAATGGTGTCGAACCGCTCGGCTTATCTCGCCGATGTCCTCACCAGGATCGTCAACGGCCACCCCAACAGCCAGATCGACGATCTCCTGCCTTGGGTCTACATCAACAAGCTCGAGCTCAAGGCCGTGGCCCGAGAATACCGCTTACTCTTGACATGCACGGGCCGGAACAGGTTAACCCGCATATCTGCGCGATGCCGCGAGCATGGTTGCGGTCGGTCTTGTTGACCTGTGCCTTGAGAACGCCTTGGAATGACGGGGCTCGATACAGGTCACGTAGTCCGGCTGCCGCCAGACCAACCATTGGGATAAGGGGCCGGCTTCAAGCCTGATCCGGGCGAGATTCCATGCGGGGTTCTTCAATGCGTCAGCAAGATCGTCCGGATGACTAGCAACCTTCATCTCTCGGCAAATTCGGCGCCCTTCTCACGATGCAAACGGTGGTCTCTTTCACGGAGACGTCCAGTCCGGCATAATTTTTCATGCTGCGCTTCCTTTCCTGATGCTTGTGGCTGTTCACACAGACCACGTTTTGTCATCATCTCGAAGCGCAGCACTTCAAAACAACCCGTTCAAGGCGGGGGGCAAAGCCGAATACCACAATCTAAACACCTAGCGATGCTGTTCAAATTCGCCTTGCCGGCATGGGACCCCATCGCTGTCATCACAGGAAGCAGTACGTGGGAGGGGAACTGCTCGCAGTGATGAATCGTGTTCCGAGCCACTACCCATTCAGTTTCGTCCCAGTTGTTACCTCCCGTATTCAGGTTGCGGTCGAACCGCGGGAAGGCCGAACTAGTGATTTCCAGGCGAATTTGATGGCCGGCCGGAAACCAATTACTTGTGGCGTCGAGATCAATCTCGATTTTGCATATAACGCTCGGTTCCATGAAAACAGCCCGATCAAAGCCCTCGCGATAGCGGACGCGCAGTATCCCGTCCACCACGTCAATCGCACGGCCATCGGGATGTACGTCCAACAGTCTGGCCACGAAGTCCGTGTCCGGGGCCGAAGAAGAGACGAAGAGGACCGCCCGGACAAATCCGGTAACCTCCATGCCCTCTGTGAGGGGCGGTGAAGTGAAGCAGAGGACGTCTGGACGAAGCTGGACGTCCTGGTAATCGCGGGGTCCTATAGTAGTTCCACTTGACTTCCCGCCGTCCATCCCCAAGAACGGCGCCGGATCCCCAGGGTCGTAGGTAAACGTGTCAGCCGGCTCGTCGGCACTCGGAGGCTCTACATCAAGAGTCCCGTCGCCTAGACGGGTCGCGGCATTCCCGCCGCTGCGGAGGAACCAGTGCTGCAGTTCCACACCAAGAGGGGGCCATTCTGACGCGGCACGCCACTCGTTGCGACCCATCACGTAGTACTGGACGCGGGGCATTCCCTCGATCCGGTCGGGCTTGTCGTTCAGCCAGCAGTCGAACCAGTCCAGGTAGATCTGCCAGCAATCCAGGCGCGCGTCGCCCAGCTCGCGCTCGCCGATAACCGTCGGGGCTTTGAGACTCTCGGTGCCACAATGCGTGGCTGGCGACAGAATGATATGTTGGTGATCGCGTGCCGCCGGGCTCAATCCGCGAGCACTAAAAACGCGCTGCTGGTGAAGCGCGTCGGCAGCCCCCACGTCGTACCACGAGTTCACGAACAGGGCTGGGACGTCGATGGTCGAGTCCTCGCTAAGCATCCCATTCCGATCCCCCCAGGGATCGCCTGGGTCACGCGAGACCCAGTCCTCCCAGTCAGTCGGCGGTCCCCCAAGGCTCTTAAGCATGTTGACGAGCGGCAGCGACGCGAAAGCCCGCTGATACTCCTCATCGCTTTTCGGTTGCACTCGGGACCGGTCCTTCGCTGCGGTTTGGTGGAACCAGGGGACAAACGCGGCAACCTCCACCGCACCGCCGAGACGGAGATCCCCGTTGCGATATCGCCCTCCGGCAGAGCCGTTCGCGCCGCCCGATCCCTGCGCAATTGCGCATCGGTGGGCTGGATGGCACAACTGCGCCAGCAAAACCTGCGCGATACCAAGCGCCGAGCACCCATATGTGCCCACGCGTCCATTCGACCATGGCTGCTGCGAAATCCAGGACAGCGTGTCATAACCGTCGTCCCCTATATGTTCCCTAGCGTATACGCCGCCGGAATCGAAGACTCCACGACGCTCCTGCACAAGTACAGCGAACCCTTGTCCAGCAAACATTCTTGCCACTTTGTGGCGAGGCTCAACCGGACAGCGATAGGGCGTCTTACCGTATGGAGTTCGGATAAGGATTGACCCGAGTTCCCCAGTGTAACCAATAGGCCGATACAGGTCCGTGGCGAGCTCAACGCCGTCCCGCATTGGAACGCGCAAGCCGGTCTGCAAAACCACTTCGTATCGCGGCGTTGGCGGTTTAATCGGGCCTAGTTCATTACACACTTCAGAGTGCCTCCCAGACATTGAGACTGATTCAAGATGGAGTGGCCAATTTCGACGGGTCTCAGCATTCTATCTGCATGGTGGTGTTCCAGCCCACCTGCCTGTGCAATACCAGATGGAATACGCTCATTGGGGTGGCGCTGATTGCATGCCTTTCACTTAGCGAGCCAGCAGGCTGACAGGTGCTGTGGTCCAACTTCGATCGCCGGCGGCTCCTCAGCTTTGCAACGGTCGAAGGCAAGCGGGCAACGAGGATGGAAACGGCAGCCCTTCGGCACGCGCGCGGCACTTGGAACCTCGCCCTGCAGGGCCGGCAACTCGGCGCGACCTGCGTTGCCGCCAATCTGCGGTGTGGCGTTGCGCAAGGCGACGGTATACGGATGGCGAGGGTTGAATGTGATCTCGTCGGCGCTACCAATCTCGACCAATTTTCCAAGATACAAGACCGCAATCCGGTCGGCGATCAGCCAGGCAAGGGGCAAATCGTGGGTGATGAACAGCAGCGCCATGTTGTGCCTGTCGCGCAAGTCAACCAGGACCTGAAGAATCTGAGCGCGTATCGAGACATCGAGCATCGATACAGGTTCATCAGCAACGATGAGTTCCGGCCGGACGGCAAGCGCTCCTGCAATCACGACGCGCTGGCGCTGCCCGCCGGATAGCTCGTGCGGGAAGCGGGCGAAGAAATCGCCGGGAGGATTGAGCCCAGCGGCCGCAAGCGCTTCACTCACCCGGTCGGCGAGTTGAGTGGCGTTACCGACCAGCCGCAGGGACTGCAACGGCTCCGCCACGATGTCGAACACGGTGTGTCGCGGATTGAGGGCCTGATAAGCGTCCTGGAAGATCATTTGCACGCGACGCCGGTACGGACGTAGAGCCGAGAAGCCCTCTACCGACCTCATGTCGCGGCCTTCGAACAGCATTCTGCCGCCAGTCGGCTTGGCAAGCTTGGTGATGACGCGGCCCACAGTGGTCTTGCCGCTTCCCGATTCGCCGACCAGGGCGACGATCTCGCCCCGCCCGACGTTGAGGTCGATCCCGTCTACCGCGCGCATGGCGCCGACAGATCGGCCCAGGACACGGTCGAACAGACCGCCCTGGATAGGAAAATGAACTTGCAGGCTCTCGAGACGCAGGATGCCGGCAGTGTCAGGCATGAACAGCGACCTTGTCTTCTTGCGTCAAGGACCGGTGAAGGTGACAGGCGACACGTCCCCGCCCGAACTTATTGAGGCTGGGGACTTCGGTCGCGCACCCCCCCATGACCGACGGGCAACGCGGATGGAAAGCGCAGCCCGAGGGTCGATTCACCAAGTTGGGAGGATCACCCGGTATTGGCCGGATCATCTTTTTGCCGCTCGCTGGGTTCGGGATCGATTCGATCAGCTGTCGGGTGTAGGGATGTTTGGGCTGGGCGAAAATCTCGGCGACAGTGCCATCCTCGACGATGCGGCCCGCGTACATGATCATTACGCGATCACAACACTTAGCCACCACAGAAAGGTCGTGGGTGATCAAAATCAGGGCGAGGCTCAACTGCGATCGCAAGTCGCCTAGCAGGTTAAGGATCTGAGCCTGAGTGATGACGTCGAGCGCTGTGGTGGGCTCGTCACCAATGATAATCGAAGGTCGACACGCGAGCGCCATGGCAATCATCACCCTTTGTCGCATTCCGCCCGACAACTCGTGAGGGTAGGCGGAACCACGATCCGCCGGGATGCCGACCAGTTGAAGCAACTCACTTCCCCGCTTGGTCGCCTCGCCCCGCGACATGCCGAGCTTCAGCATGCATGGCTCGGCGATCTGCTTGATAATGCGGTGAACAGGATTAAGTGCGTTCATCGCGCCCTGGAAGACAACGGACGTTTCGCTCCAGCGATGTGGCCGCATCGCCGCATCATCGTCGATCGGCAGTCGGTTGCCACGATAGCGCACTTGGCCGCCGCTGACCCGCGCGTTGGGTGATAGTAGACCAGCGATCGCCATCGCGGTCGTGGTCTTGCCACTGCCCGATTCTCCGACGAGGCCCACGGCCTCTCCGGCTCGGAGCGCGAAGCTTACGCCGTCGATTGCTCGCAATGAAACGCCCTTGAGCCCATAATCGACAGAGAGCCGGTCTATTTCCAGAAGCGGTGTTTTGTCCTGGGAGGAGCTGGTCATGGGATCACCCTCCGCCGTGGATTGAACGTGTCGTCAAGGGCACTGCCAATCAGGACGAAGCTAAGCGAAACCGTGAGTACGCACAGTCCTGGGGCGCCGAGGTACCACCAGGCTCCAGCACTGGCCGCGCCGGCGCGCTGAGCGAGCGAAAGCAAAGTGCCCCATGAAGGCTGCAACGGGTCCCCGAGTCCAAGGAATGAGAGCGATGTCTCGACATAGATTGCGCTGGCGACCACCAGCGCACCATTGGCTGCGATTTGCGGCACGAGATTGGGGAGGATGTGCCGCACCATGATGCCGAAATTACTGCTACCCGCAACGCGCGCACGATCAATGAATGGTCGCTCCTTAAGCGACAGTGTCTGACTCCGGACGATACGTGCAACAAAGGACCAGCTTGTCATGCCTATAACGA
The DNA here is from genome assembly GCF_004022735.1 of Mesorhizobium sp. M7A.F.Ca.AU.001.01.1.1. Lineage (NCBI taxonomy): Bacteria > Pseudomonadati > Pseudomonadota > Alphaproteobacteria > Hyphomicrobiales > Phyllobacteriaceae > Mesorhizobium > Mesorhizobium sp. M7A.F.Ca.AU.001.01.1.1. Next base: position 3,728 of record NZ_RZPF01000001.1, on the reverse strand, counting down.
CAATGATCACGAAAAGAGAAGGACGGAAGCCCAGGATTTCTCCACCGCGCCCCATCACCTCGAGAACCACGGGTGTAATGACCAGCGCCAGCACGAAGGACGGCATGACAAAAAAGAAGTCTGTCAAGCGCATCAGCCAGACGTCGACCCTGCCACCATAGTAGCCAGCGGTCGTACCGATTGTAGTCCCAACGACGAGGCTGATCACAGTCGCGAGTAGCGCAATCGTAAGCGAGATCCGGGCACCATGGAGGACCAGATTGAGCACGTCCCGCCCGATTTCGTCCGTGCCGAGCAGATGCTCGCCTGATGGGGGTGCGAGGAAATCGCCAGTTGCATTGATCGCAGTCTGGAGCGGTCCCGCCAGAATATTGGGGACCGCTCCCACAACAAGAAAGAATACCAGACATACGAGGCCCACCTGAGCACCGCCATAGCTGAGAAATTGACGCAGAAAGCCTTTTATTGCGCGCGCCCGGCCTCGCGGGCAATATCGAACAATATTGTCGCTCATTGTCGGACCCTCGGATCTAGAAGGCTGTAGGCAAGATCGGCTACGAGGTTTGCGAGAACAATTGAAACGCCAAGCAACAGGAATATGCCTTGAAGGACTGGGTAGTCCCGTGCGTTGAGTGCTTCCACCGTCAGCCCGCCGATACCCGGCCAGGCGAAAACGGCTTCGACAGTGATGGCCCCGGCGACCACATAGCCAATATTGAGGGTGATCAAGGTCACGACCGGTAGCATTGCATTGCGAAATGCATGACGCATCAGCATTTGACCGTTGGTCAGCCCTTTCGCCCGTGCGGTTACCATGTAATCCTCGGTGAGTACGTCACTCATTGCGGCACGAGCGACGACGACGTACTGGCCGATTAGCCCAAGCGCCACCGCAGTGGCGGGAAGCGTGAGATGTTGCAGGTAGTCGAGGAACGAACCAAGAGAGCCCGTGATCAGGCCGGGCGAGTATGCACCATAGCCCGGGAGCCAACCCAATGCCGTGCTGAAGATTACCACCAGGATCATGCCGAGCCAGAAAGCCGGCGTAGAATAGAGCGCCAGAGAGGCTCCGGTTGCGATACGGTCGCCGGCTCCTCCCCGGCGCCAGCCTGCGTAGATCCCAAGCATCACCCCAATAACGATTGCCATTATCTGAGCAACCCCGACTAGGACTATGGTGTCCGGCAGGCGTTCCGCTATCAGGTCTGCGACATGCCTGCCCCTGAACTTGAAGCTGTAGCCGAAATCGCCGCGGAGTGTTGCCGACAGGTAGTCGACCGCCTGGTCCGGGAACAGCGGCCGGTCAAGGCCCCAACGTTGGTTCTGCGCCTCAATCTGCTCGGCGGTGACGCTGACGCGCGCCCCGCCAAGCAAAAGAGATGCAGGGTCACCTGGAATAACTCGGAATAGGATGAAGTTCAGGACTGCCACCATCAGGAGGGTTATAGAGGCCCTGACGATGATGCGCAGGATGTGACGGCTCCCTCCCCCTCCGTTCACGGCGCGGGCACCGGCTTCAAGCGATCGAATGGGAAGTAGCTGTCCATCGACATGATGCCTTGCTTTCCCCAACCCTCGAAGCAATCCCTCCGGTGGGCTTCGAGCAGGGTGGGGTAACATAGTACGATGTAAGGCGCTTCAGTATAAATTAGTCGCGCTGCCTGGTCGACCAGCTTTTGGTTTTTCTTGAGGTCAACGGTGACCTGCACCTCCGCGAACAGTTTGTCGAACTCCGCATTCGTCCAGTACGCCTTGTTCTTGATGCCGATGGAATTGCTGCTGCCGAAGATGAGCAGGTCTTTAGGTGTTGGGCCTTGCCAGGTATCGGAAATGAGCAGATCCCACCCTCCGCCGCCTTTCGCCGGAGCTGCGGCGCGGGCGCTCAGCGCACCGGAGTCGAGCCGAGTCACCGATACAGGGATACCGATTTGCTCCAACCAGCCAGCGATAAACTGCACTGCCGCGACCGGCATCTCTATATTTGCTGAAGGTCCAGACACCAGCTCTAGCTGGAAACTCTTCCCGTCCTTGTCCTCCCGAATGCCATCGCCGTTCGTGTCCCGGTACCCTGCGGCGTCAAGCCGGCGGTTGGCTTCGGCGAGATCGAAGTGGCGCCTGATGTCGTTCAGATCTGAATAGTAATCGGCCGCCACCGGCATTGCGAGTCCGACACCAGGGTCGGCGTGTCCGCGCATGGCTCGATCGACGATGGCCTTCTGATCGATCGCGTAGCCGAGCGCATCGCGAAACGCCGGATCCTGCAGAGCCTTGGTGCTACCTGCGCCATCTCCCGAAGCGGTGTTGAAGGCGAGATAGGTTTTCTGAGCTATGCGGGATTCACCGACTACAATGTCGGGATCCTTCGAGAGATCAGCCCACTGGGCGGACGTCAGGTAGTTGCCATAATCGAGTTCCCCGCTCTTAAGACCTTGCGCAATCGGATCGGCGGCATCGAAGGACCGCAGGATCACCCCCGCGATTTGGGGCTTCCCCGTACGGAAATAGGGGTTCGGCGTCAGGCGTGTAAACTGGCCCTGGTGAAACTCCGAAACGATCATAGGTCCCGTACCCACCAAAGGCGGATCGTTGCGGAAGGTTACGCGTGCGTCAGCATAGCTGATGTCCTTCCAAATGTGCTCGGGAACGATCATTATGATATTGTCTATTGGCCAGGTCGCGGGGAACTTGGTCACGATCTGCAAAGTCTCGTCGTCGAACGCTTTGATGGACTCGACGTTCTCAAGACCGCTGGTGCTGTTCCACCCGACGTTTAGCTCGTCGGGCTTGCCTATGGAATCGTGCAAATAACTATAAGTGAACGCCGCGTCCCTAGCGGTAGCAGGCTGGCCGTCCGACCACTTCATGCCGGGCCAGATCTTGAAGGTCCAAGTGAGGTTGTCGTCGGCGACGGACCAAGATTGGGCAAAGCCCTTTCGATCGTCGTATCGCTGGGCGTCTATGCAGACCAAGAAATCATAGCAAATAGCCAAGGGCCAAAAGGAGCCCCAAGTGGCGAAGGGGTTCATCGAATCAGGGCCTCCACCCAGTCCGCCGATTCGCAGGATGCGATCGTCGCACGACGAGGCGAACGCCCTCGAGTTAATCCCCCAAGGGGTCGCCGAAATCGCCAGCATTGCCTTCATAAGCGCACGACGATTATATGAGTATTGGCTCATTTTATCCTCCCTGTTTGCCGGCTTTATCATCACTTCATGTTCACACGACCACGATGATCTACGGCCTCAACCCGGAACATCTGGCTTCCTTTTGACGGAAGCTCCACAGTCCCCTCATTCCAGATAAGTAGCAGTGCCCAGGGGGGTGGTTCCTGCAAATTGGCCGCTGTGCCTGCATGAATCCGGCGTTTTTCTCGATTCTGGGCACAGCTAGCCAGAATTAAAGTCGATTGGCCGGTTCCAGCTCCTGGCGGCGCCCACGGACAATTCGCATATAGCAAACGAGGCAGTCATTCAGGTTCTGTTCGCGACCTCGGGTTGGAGGGTCCCGTCGAGCCGCAAACGCCTTTATCACGGATGTGTGATGTCGGAATGTCGATGCCGAAATTCCAGAGGATATCCTCTTCCGGCACACGACGGTCTAAGAGGCGTTCGACAAGCTGCGCGCCGCGCAACAACACGGAGCTTGAGCCGCCCGTTGAAAAACGATGTAAACGCTGATGGATCTCCAGCCTGATGCGTGGCCGCCAGCTCGTCGACCGTGAACTATCC
>NZ_RZPF01000019.1:0-20501 GCF_004022735.1 Mesorhizobium sp. M7A.F.Ca.AU.001.01.1.1 | reverse complement strand
ATCGAAAACCTCGCGCGTTTGCGAAGCGGCGACGGTCCTGGTCCCCATGGTGATCTCGTGCCTTGCGGGCGCCGGCCGCACGTCCTGCGCCTTGACCGACCAGGTGACGATCTCGATTTCCAATCCGTCGAGGCCATCAATGGCACGGCCGAAGAAGCGCGCATAATTGTCCCGGAAGGCGTCCTTGAGGCTCACCTCATCGCCGGGCTTGAACGCCCTGTCGGGCAGCGGCACCGGGATTTCCCAACCCTGGCCGGCATAGCGCATGAAGGCGGTGATCTCGCGGGTGATGGCATTGTTAGTGCCGGCTCGCACGAAGCTCTCGGCAGTCGTCTTCAGCCCGTCGAGCAGCGCATTCACCTCGCATGCATCGAAGCGCGACAGCCGCATCAGCTTGGAAGCCAGCGCCTCGTAGCCGAACGGCGCCTTGAGAAAACCGATGGCCGAGCCGACGCCGGCGCCTTGCGGGACAAGGCACTGTTCGACGCCAAGCTTCTCGCACAGCCGCGCCGCATGCAGGGGCGCTGCACCGCCAAAGGCGATCATGACATTGTCGGAGATGTTCTTGCCGTTTTCCACCGCGTGGACGCGGGCGGCATTGGCCATATTCTCGTCGACGACCTCGCAGATGCCGAAAGCGGCGGAAACGGAATTGAGCGAAAGCCGGGTGCCGACATCGCGGGTGATCGCCTGCTCGGAAGCCTGCGTGTCGAGCCTGATGGCGCCGCCGGCGAAATTGTCGGGATCGAGCTTGCCCAGCACCAGGTCGGCATCGGTGATGGCCGGGCGGCTGCCGCCACGCCCGTAGCAGGCGGGACCGGGTTCGGACCCGGCACTTTCCGGGCCGGTCTGGATGCGGCCCATGGCGTCGACCCAGGCGATCGAGCCGCCGCCGGCGCCGATCTCGATCATCTCGATGACCGGGATCGAGATCGGCATGCCGGAGCCTTTGCAGAAGCGATAGGTGCGGGCGACCTCGAAGGTCCGCGCCGTGCGCGGCGAATAGTCCTCGATCAGGCAGATCTTCGCGGTCGTTCCGCCCATGTCGTAGGAGACGACGGAGTCCAGGTCGAAGCGCCGCGCCACGTCGGCCGCAAAAATGGCACCGCCGGCCGGACCGGACTCGACCAGGCGCACCGGAAATTCGGACGCGGTTTCCATCGAGATCAGTCCGCCGCCCGAGTGGATCATGAACACCGGACAGTTCGCCCCCATCTCCTTCAGCCGCACCTGGAGGCGCACCAGATAGTCGGCCATCTGCGGCCGGACATAGGCATTGGCGCAAACCGTGTTGAAGCGTTCGAACTCGCGCATCTGCGGCGAGACCTCAGCGCTGATGGAAATCGGTATGTCCAGCTTTCTGGCGAGGATCGCGCGTGCCCGCTGCTCATGCACCGGGTTCATGTAGGAATGGATGAAGCCGATGGCGACGGCGCCGAAGCCGCCCGCGGCGATGCTGTCGGCGATCTCGTCGAGCGCTGCTTCGTCCAGCGGCTGCAATTCCTTTCCGTCCGCGCCGATGCGCCCCTTGACCGTATAGCGATGCTCGCGCGGGATCAGCGGCGGCGGCAGCTTCAGGTTCAGATCATACTGTTCGAACCGGTTTTCCGTGCGCATCTCGATGACATCGCGAAACCCTTCGGTGGTGACCAATGCCGTCTTGGCGCCACGCCGTTCGATGAGCGCGTTGGTCGCCAGCGTGGTGCCGTGAATGACGATGTCGAGGTCCGCCAGCGTGATGCCGGCGTCGCGCACGACGATCTCGATTCCGTCGAGGATAGCCTGTTCGGGGGCGGCATAGTTGGTCAGGATCTTGGTGGAAAAGATCGTGCCGCGCACATCGACCACAATATCGGTGAACGTGCCGCCGATATCCGCGCCGAGACGGATGTCATTTGCCGTACTGGTCATGCGTTGGCCTTATGCGAAGCGAGCGCTGCGTCGCGCATTTGGGAAAGGGTTTGACGCGGCGTGATCGCCTCCGGGGAAATATCCAGCTCCAGGACCGCGCCGGTCGCGGATGCCAGCGCCCTGCCGAAAGCGCCGGCGAACTCCCCCGTCGCGCCGACCCGCTCGGCGTGGAAGCCATAGGCCCGGGCGATGCCGACAAAATCCGGGTTCTCGATGTTCGTTCCCGACACGCGCGCCGGATAGTGCCGCTCCTGATGCGCGCGGATGGTCCCGTAGATGCCGTTGTTCAGGATGAGGACGATCGGCTGCGCCCCGGCCTGCATCGCCGTCCCCAACTCCTGGCAGTTCATCTGGAAATCGCCGTCACCGGCAAAACAGACCACCGTGCGTGAGGGAAAGGCCACTTTGGCCGCGATGGCCGCCGGCAGGCCGTAGCCCATGGCGCCGGATTGCGGTGCAAGCAGCCGCGCCTTTGGCCCGAACCTGAAGAACTTGTTTGGCCACACGGTGAAATTGCCGGCGCCGTTGGTGAGGATGACGTCGTCGGGTAGGTTCTCGCGCAGCCAGCGGCTGACTTCGACCATGTCGACCGGGCCCGGCTGGGCAGGCGCGGTGAACGTGCCCTCATAGCTTTGGCGTGCCTGCGACCGCCACGCGCCCCAGTCGCCCTTGACCGGCGAGAGCGCCTTGGCGAAGGCGTTCGGCCCGGCATGGATGCCAAGCGAGGGCACGTAGATCTTGCCGATCTCGCGATCCGAAGCGTGGACATGGATCAGCTTCTGCTTCGGCTCGGGCACAGACAGCAGCGTGTAGCCATCCGTGGTCATCTCGCCGAAGCGCACATTGATCGCCAGGATCACATCGGCGTCCCGGATCAGCTTCTTGACATGCGGGACCATGCCGACACCGGCCTCGCCGACGAAGACCGGTGAGCCATTGTCGAACTGATCCTGGAAACGGAACGCCGCGACCACCGGAATGTCGGAGGTCTCGGCGAAAGCCTGGAGCACGGCACGCCCGTCAGCTGACCAGTTGGCACCGCCGATCAGGATCACCGGTCTGCTGGAGGCGGCCAGCATGGACCGGGCCTCGGCCAGCGCATCGGCATCGGCCGCGGCCTCGAACACCCTGGCAGGCCCGCTGAGCGCCGCGACATCGGTCAGCGTCGTCAGCATGTTCTCGGGCAGGGCGATCACCACCGGGCCTGGCCGCCCGGTGAGCGCCGTGGTCCAGGCCCGGGCAATGATTTCCGGCAGGCGCTCGACAGCGTCGATCTCCACCGCCCATTTCGCCATCGTGCCGAACACCGCGCGGTAGTCGATTTCCTGAAACGCTTCGCGGCCGCGCATGTCGGTGCCGACCTGGCCGACGAACAGGATCATCGGCGAACTGTCCTGCATCGCCGTGTGCACGCCGATGGACGCATTGGCGACACCCGGTCCGCGCGTCACGAAGCAGATGCCCGGCGAACCCGTCAGCTTGCCATAGGCCGAGGCCATGAATGCCGCGCCGCCCTCGTTGCGGCACAGCACGTAGTCCAGCTTTCCACGAGTGTCGTGCAGCGCGTCCAGCACGGCCAGATAGCTTTCGCCCGGCACACCGAAACTCTTGGTCGCGCCGAGCGCGATCAGGCATTCGACAAGAAGGCGACCGCCATTGCGGATCATGCTGCGACATCCTTCATTCAGGCGGCAAGCGGATCGAGCCTGCCTTTCGGATTCATACGTGCACGCTGGCGCATCGAGACGAAACCAAGAAATGCCGTCTATTCGAAAGTTTTTCTTTCCCGAGAGGCGCGAACCAGGACGTCCGGGTTCATCGTGCCCAGCGGATCGAACGCGCCTTTGAGCCGCGCCATGAGCTCTCGCTCCACCAGGCCGCGATTGCGGTCGGCCATGACCACCTTTGCCCGGCCAAGCCCATGCTCGGCGGCAAAGCTGCCGCCCATCTGAGTGGCAAGAGATGACAGCGCCTCTGCGAACAGCTCGGCCTTGCCGTCGAAATCGGCACGACCTTCCGGCGGAGACAAATTGTAATGGATGTTTCCGTCGCCGAGGTGCCCGAACGGGTTTATCCGCACACCGGGAAGAATGCCGCCGCAGATCTTCGCGCCAGCCTCGACGAAACGGGCGATTGCACCTGGAGGGACGGAGATGTCGTGCTTGAGTTGCTCGCCTTCCAGCCTTTGTCCCTCCGGTTGCTCCTCGCGCAGCCGCCAGAATTGTGCGCGATGCGCACCTGTCGCCGCCAGCGCGCCGTCGCTAACCAGGCTCTGTTCCATGCCCCATTCCAGAGCCGAAGCCAGGATCTCGTCCAGGGGAACGCGTGACGACCCCGATGCCAGTTCGACCAGCAGATAGACGTCGCCCCGTGTCTCCAGTTGGTAGGCAAGGTCGGGCACGTGCTTGAGCGCCAATCGCAGGCCCACATCGGAGAAGAACTCGAGGCCAGTCAGGAATTCCCCGGCCTCGCCGCGCAGGAAGGCGCCGAACGAAACGGCGGCGGCAAAGTCGGGCAGGACCAGAAGGGCGCTCGCTTGCTGCCGAGGCTTGGGGTAGAGCCGCAGGATCGCGCGCGTGACGATGCCGAGCGTGCCCTCAGCGCCACAGAACAGCTTGCGCAGTTGATAGCCGGCATTGTCCTTCTGCACCGCGCGCAGTCCGTCCCAAATCCCGCCATCAGGCGTCACGACTTCGAGACCCAGGACGAGATCCTGCATCATGCCGTATCGGAAAGCCTGGCTGCCGCCGGCATTGGTGCCGATCAGGCCGCCGATCCTGGCGCTGCCTTCTGCGCCCAGATGCATTGGAAACATCAGCCCATGCGGCTCCAGCGCCTCGTGCAGCGTGGCCAGCACGACACCCGCCTCGACGACGATCGATCCGCTGTCCAGATACGGCTTCCCGATCGCCGTCATGCGTGACAGCGAGACGATCACCGCATTCGGCTGCTCGGCGACGGCGGCGCCGCAAAGCCCGGTGTTTCCGCCTTGCGGCACGACTGCCAGTCCGGCCTCGCGACATAGTTTGACGACACTGGCAACCTGCGACGTATTCGCGGGCCTGGCAACGCCAAGAGGTGCGACGCCGTAGCGATTGAGCCAATCGCGCTGGTAGGGCTCGGCATCCCGGCCCGAAAGCCAGCCTTTCGGCCCGAGAATCTCGTGCAGCGCGGTGGCGGGATCGGTCATTGATTTACCCGAGTTAGCTGAGGGCGTGCCGTGCGACACGTCCCGGATCGTTGCTTCCAATCAATGACCCAGCACCTGCGACAGGAATTGTCGAGTGCGCTCGTTGCGGGAAGAGGTGAAGAACTCGTCCGGAGGCGCTTCTTCGAGGATCTCGCCGCCGTCCATGAAAAGCACCCGGTCCGCCACGCGACGCGCAAAGCCCATCTCATGCGTCACGCAGATCATCGTCATGCCTTCCGAGGCAAGCGTGACCATGACGTCAAGCACTTCGGAAACCATTTCCGGATCGAGCGCCGAGGTCGGTTCGTCGAACAGCATGATCTGCGGCTGCATGCAAAGTGCGCGTGCAATGGCGACGCGCTGCTGCTGACCGCCGGACAATTGGCTGGGATATTTCATGGCCTGCTCGGGAATGCGCACCTTCTCCAGGTAGTGGCGGGCGGTTGCCTCGGCTTGCGCCCGCGGCTGCTTGCGCACGATCATCGGGGAGATCATGCAGTTCTCCAGCACCGTCATGTGCGGGAACAGGTTGAAGTGCTGGAACACCATGCCGACTTCACGCCTGATCTCGTCGATATTGCCGACATCGTCGTTGAGCTCGGTCCCGAGCACCGCGATGCGGCCGCCATTGTGCTGTTCGAGGCGGTTGATGCAGCGGATCATCGTCGATTTGCCGGAGCCGGAGGGTCCGCAGACGACGATTTTTTCGCCCCGTTGTACGGAAAGGTTTATCCCGCGCAGTGCTTGGAACGTGCCGTAGTATTTGTCGAGGTTTTCGATGCGGAGCGCCGGCTCACCGGTCGAATTGGTTGAGATCACCTGCACGCCTCCTTACCGTTCGCTGACCGACATGCGGCGCTCGAGAAAGGCGCCATAGCGGGATAGGCTGAAGACGAAGATGAAGTAGATGAAGGCGATGAAGGCATAGACTTCGACATAGGCGAAGCGCCATTCGCCGGTGCCATAGGCGGCATTGCCGGAAGCCAGGATCTCGAAGAAACCGACGATGACCACCAGCGAGGTCTCCTTGAACGAGATGACGAACTGGTTGATCGTGGCCGGCATCGCGTTGCGCATTGCCTGAGGCAGGAGGATGCGGCTGATGCGTTGCCAGTAGCGCATGCCGAGCGCCATGGCAGCCTCCTCCTGTCCTGTCGCAACGCCCTGCATGCCGCCTCTCACGATCTCAGCCTGATAGGCGGAGAAGAACAGAGCGGAGCCGAGGATCACGCGGTAAAGCTTATCGCCCTGCAGCCATTGCGGCAGCGCGAACGGCAGAACCACTGCAAAGGTGAAGAGGATCGATATCAGCGGAAGCGACCGGACCCCGTCGATGATGAGGCCGGTGGTCCGCGAAATCCAGGGCAGCTCCGACCGGCGTAGCAAGGCCAGGCAGATCGCCAAGGGGAAACCGATCAGGCAGGTGGTAACGAAGATGAACAGGGTCAGCGCCAGCCCGCCCCAGGCTTCCTCGCCGACATGGGCAAGGCCAAGCACGCCGCCTTTCATCAATAGGTAGAAAAGGCCTGTTCCGGCTCCCCATACCAGCGCGATCCGGCGGCCCGTCCAGAACGCCGGGATACAGCTCAGCACCGTCATCACCACAACGGCGACGCAGGCCAGCGCCGAGCGCCATTGTTCCTCGTAGGGATAGAGGCCGAAGAAGATGATCCGCCATCTCGCTGCGATGACCGACCAGCAGGCTCCCGCTGTCGCCTGGCAGGCTTCCGGCCCGCCGCTGGTGGTGAAGACAGCCGAGAAAACCGCCCAATTCAGCAGCTTCCAGACCAGGAAGACCATGATCGTCAGACAGGCCAGCGACACCACCGCCTGAAGCGGCGTCGCGAAGAAGCGTCGCCTCAGATCCTCAAGCCTGCCGGGAGCGGGTGGAGCGACAATGACCATCTCCATCTCTCAGCCCCTCAGTTGATTGCCCTTGAGGGCAATTGCCTTGTTGATGCGGTTGAAGACGGCGGCAAGGCTGAGGTTGATGGCGAGGAAGCCTGCCATCAGGATGCCGATCGCTTCGAGGGTTTGCCCGGAATGGTTGATCGTCAGCGCCACAATCATGAAGAAGTCGGTGAAGCCCACGGCGATGCCCATCGTCGTCGCCTTCATCAGCCAGACATACTGATTGGCAAGGATCGGCAGCATGGCACGCAGCGCCAGCGGCAGCCGCACCAGCGTGAAGACCCGCCAGGGACTAAGGCCCAAGGAAAGGGCTGCCTCGACCTGGCCGGTGCCGACAGATTTGAAGCCTCCGCGCACGATCTCCGCAATGTAGGAGCCGCCATAGATGGCGATGGCGATGGCGAGGGTGGCGAACTCCGGAGGGATACGCAGGCCGCCTCTCAGATTGAGGCCTTGCAGGGCAGGGAAGTCCAGCAGCGGCGTATCCGGCAGACGTCCGAGAGCCAGAATGATGGTCGCGCAGGCCAGTGCCGCTGCGGCGGCGGCAAACTGGATGGTGCGCCGCTGGCCGATCGGCTGGGCAAGGAGCGACGTCCTGCCCAGCCAGGCCGGCAGCACGATGGCCGCGATCACAGCCACTGTGGCTGCGGCAAACGCGGCACTGCCGACGTTCGGGAATGGGATGTAGAGTCCTCGGCTGGTGAGCAGGAAGCCCCAGGCTTCGTGCGCGCTGCGCGGCGTCGGCAGGTGCGTGATGATCGCATACCAGAAGAAAACCTGGAGGATCAGCGGAATGTTGCGGAAGATGTCCACATAGGTACGGCCGAGCAGCCGCGCCAAATCGTTCGAAGACGTCCGCGCCAGACCGACGATCGTTCCCACGATCGTCGCCAGTATCAGGCCGACGCTCCCCAGGAACAGCGTGTTGATGATGCCGATGAGGAAGTACCACCAATAGGGATCATTGGCCGTGGCGGGCAGCAGCGAGAAATTCACATCCCAACCCGTCGACTTGAACAGAAAGTCGAATCCGGAGGTGATCCCCTGATCAGCCAGGTTGCGGCGGGCGATCACGATGCCGGCAAGCACCATCGCGGCGATCGAGCCGACATAGAGGACCTGCAACAGCGCGTTGCGGACCTTTTGATTTCTCAGCAGGCTGACCATCCAAAGATCCTTGCCGAATTGTCGCCGACCCCGCCCGGCTGTGCCGGGCGGGGCCTGGAGCGGGTGAGTTAAGGACGGATCAGTCGATCACCAGCGGGAACAGGACACCGCCATTGTTCCAAAGGTTGGTCAACTCGCGGTCCATCTTGTAGGGCGAGTCCTTGCCGAGGTCGCGCTCGAAGATTTCGCCGTAATTGCCGACGTTCTTGATCACCTTGTAGGCCCAGTCATCATCGAGACCGAGACCCTTGCCCATGCCTGGCGTGACGCCGAGGAACTTGGCGACTTGCGGCGAGGTCGGCTTGGCCTTGACCTCGTCGACGTTCTTGGAGGTGATGCCTTCCTGCTCGGCGAAGATCAGCGTGCTCAGCGTCCAGTTGGCGATGTCAACCCAATTGTCGTCGCCTTGGCGCATGATCATGACTTCAGGCTCGACGGCGAGCACGTCGGGCAGGATGACATGGTCGTCGACCTTGCTCTTGGCGATGCGCGCAATGGCGAGCGTCGGGCCCCACTGCGCATAGAGATCGCAGCGTCCGGAGAAATAGGCCTGCTCGAGCTCCTCGGTCTTTTCGATGAGCACGGGTTCGAGCTTGATGCCAAGCTTGGCCGTATAGGCCGCGACCTGCTGTTCCTGCGACGTGCCGGCGGGAATGCAGATCGTGCCGCCGGCCGCATCCTTGAGCGACTTGAGGTTTAGCTCCTTGTGCGCCATCACCTTGGTCGTTCCGAGGTAATAGGACATGGAAAATTGCAGGCCGAGCTCGGTGTCGCGGCTGAGCGTGCCGCCTGACGCCTTGATGATGATGTCGACATCGCCCGATTGCAGGGACGGCCAGCGCTGCGCCCAGCTGATCGGAACGACCTTCAGTTTTGCCGGGTCGCCGAGCACGGCCGTGGCCACCGCCCGGCAGAGATCAATGTCCATGCCCTTCCAGTTGCCCTTGTCGTCGACTTCGGCGAAGCCGAGGTAAGACCCGTCATGGCCGGTGCAGTTGAGCACGCCGCGCGCCTTGACGGCTTCCAGCGTCTTGCCGCCGGCGGCTTCTGCCGGCGCTGCAAAATGCACAAGTCCAAGGGCCATGGCTGCGGCCCCCCATTTCATCGTCTTCATGTTCCGTCTCCACTGTTGAGGTTGTTTGGTTTCTTGTTGTTGGAGGCCCAAAAGTTCTCTTTCGGAGCTCGGTCTCAAAGCCGCTCCTAGTCGGAAAGCGGGGTCGGTTTCGGCACGGAGGAAATCTTCAGATCGCTGCCCCAGTCCTGCTGGGCGAGCCATCGGTGAAGGGCGGCGACCGCCTTCACGCGCAGGTGCCCGCGCGGGACGATCAGGTAGAATCCAGGAACTTCTTCCGGCCGCATATCGGCAAGGGCGTCGCGCCCGACCGGAGCGACCAGCGCGCCCGACCTCAAATCTTCCTCGGCGTCGATGACGGAGACGAGACCGACGCCGATGCCTTGCAGGGTTGCACGGCGCATGGTCGCGGCATCGTCGAAGCTGATGCTTTGGTTGCCGTCCGTCTGCTCGATGGCAAGGTGGCGTAAAATGTCTGGCCAAAGGCGCTTCGACTTGACGGTGTCCAGCAACGTGAACAACGTCAGGTCCTGCGCCGACTTGATGCTCTCGCCGATGGCCGGAGTGCAGCAGATGACCTTCGGATCAGGCACCAGCAGTATGGTCTCGTAGTCCGGCCAATTGCCGTAGCCCCACTGGACGGTCATATCGATGTCGTCGCGTCCGAAATCGGGCAGATCGACCATCGTCGTCAGGCGCAGATCCGCACCGGGCAATATCTCCCGGAACAGAGATAGGCGAGGCAGCAAATAGTGGGTCGCGAAATAGGGGCTCGCATTCAGGTTGATGCGGTCCCGGTAATTCGACTTGGTGACGCGGCGAACACCTTCGGAAAATTCGTCGAACCCAGCTTTGACATAGTGCGAGAGAAGGATGGCAGACTCGGTCAATTCGACCGACCGCCCCTTGCGTTCGAACAGTGTCACCTGAAGCGTGTCCTCCAGTAGCTTGATCTGCTGTCCGACGGCCTGCGGCGTGACCAGCAATTCATCCGCCGCCTGCCGGAAGCTCTTGTGCTGCGCGACGGCGTGGAAGACGCGAAGCGCATTCAGCGAGGGAAGGCGAAGCTTGCCGGTCATCGTCTATTCCACCTCCTTTCGCTTGCGTTCCTGTTGGACAATTCAGCGCCGCCGGCGCGCGAAAATAGCTCAGGCGTATATATAACCACCTGAAACAATTACGTTTTCTCCGGTCATGTAGGTATTCTTGGGGCCGCCGGTCATGAGAACCCACTCGGCAATCTCCGCAGGCTCGGCGCCACGACCCAGCGGGCTCGCCTTGGCCAGTTCCTCGAGGAAGCCGAGGGCCTTGGCCCGCTCCGTGGCCATGCCTGCGGGGGCCACCGAATTGACCAGGATCCCGTGTTTTGCGACGTCATGGGCAAAGGAGCGCGTCAGGCTGACCACGGCGGCCTTGGTTGCCGCATAGTGGGCGTTCTGCGGATGCGCCTTGAAGGCATCGACAGAGGTCAGGTTGACGATCCGGCCACGCACATGGCTCTTCGGCTCCTGCGATTGCATGTGGCGAACGGCTGCCACCATCATATGATAAGTGCCCTTGATGTTGATGCCATTGGAGGCATCCCAATCGGCGTCGCTGATCTCGAGGAGCGGGCGGCGAGGGTAGATCGCGGCGCAATTGATCAGCGTGTCGATACGCCCGAGCTTCGAAACGATGGCGTCGAAGGCGGCGTGGCACTGAGGGCCGACCTGGATGTCGCACAGGGCGGCCGCGGTCGGCAGGCCGTTGGCCTTTGCCGGTGCGAGAGCGGCTTCGGCGGCGTCCTGGTTGATGTCGATGATGCCGATCTTTGCAGCCCCGGCCTCTACAGCCATCCTGGCCAAAAGCGCGCCGAGGCCAGCGCCGCCGCCTACGATCAGAACGGAAAGATCCTTCATTCCAGTTTTTCCTTACTTGGCGCCGCTTGGCGAGGTTGGCCATGTCGGCATGATGTCGAAACGGGTAACGTCGGCCCATGCGGGCAGGCCGAGTACCGCGACCACCATTCCGGCCACGTCATCCGGCTGCACCACTTTGCTGGCGTACATGGCCGCGCGCGCCTTTGCGTCGAGGATGTCCTGGTAGAGCTGCGTCTCGACACGGCCGGCGACGATCTCGGTGACACGGACGCCTGATGGGGAGAGGTCGGCGCGCAACGCGGCGGCAAAGCCTGATATCGCCGCCTTGGTGGCCGAATAGACGGCAATGTTGGAATATGCCGCGTGGCCCGCGGTGGAGCCGGTGAACAGGATGTGGCCAGCCTGCCGCTCGCGCATCTGCGGAACGACGAGGCGGGTAAGCAGGATTGCCGCGCTGAGGTTGACCTCCAGCGTGGTGTCGATGTCGGAGATTTTCATGTCGGCGAAATTGCCCAACGGTGGCATGATCCCGGCATTATTGATCAGCACGTCGATGGTCAGATCCGCCAGAACAGCTTCCAGCGCCTCGCGATCGGTCACGTCGACGGCGATGGGCACGATGCCGGATCGCTCGGCCTGCAACGCCTTGAGCGCGGCCTGGCTGCGCCCGACCGCATAGACATCGTAGCCGGCGTCGCTCAGTGCGATCGTCATGGCCCGCCCTATGCCGCTTGTTGCACCTGTGATGAAGGCTGTCGTCACGTTGGCTTCCCTGATTGCCTGATTCAGTCTGCGGCCTGGGCCGATGCCGCGAAACCAAGAAAACCAGCAAAAAGGAAAGATAAACTTTCGAATTCTCTTCTCCCGCCCGAAACCTGGACAGGTGGTGACCTCGGCGCCGAGGCTGAAAACCGAAGGAAACGACGGGAAAACGATGTTCTCAACCTGCGGGAAACGGTTCAGGTCAGCTGGCGGAGCCAAAACATGGCTTTCGCAATGCGGTGGCTAATCTGGGTGAGTGCGAATGCCTGGGTGATCGAAGCCGGGGCCTATCCGCCGGTCGAAACAGGCCTCTTCATATCGGTAAAGAGCGAGGCCGCAGCCGCCTGCTGCTCTGCCTCTGTCGCCGCGACGCCCGAAGCCCGTGCCAAAGCGCGCACACGCCCGAGGCTGTTGTGCAGATGCTTGCGCATGGCCTGGCGAGCGGCACGACCGTCCTGCCTTTCGATGGCATCCACGATGGTTTTGTGCTCGTTGTGAATGCGTGCGTAATAGCTGTCCTTGAGCGCCGGCGTGACCACGTAGCCCAGTTGAAAGCGTGGAACGATCATCGGCCTGAGATAGCTCAGGAAGCCGTGGATGAATTCGTTGCGCGCGGCTTTGGCGATCGCCAGATGGAAATCATAGTCATAGTGGATCTGGACCACAGCGGGATCCGCTTGCTGGGCGTCGACCTGTTCCATCAGGGTTCGGATTCCACTCGCCTCCGCATCGGTGCGCCGTTCCGCGCATAGCCCGGCGGACTCCACTTCCACACTCAATCTCAGTTCGAGCAGGGCAATGGTTTCCGGCAAGGTCCTCAGCGCCTCGTCCGGTATCGAGAAATTGCGCGGCGCCGGCGTTTCGCTGACGAACATGCCGCGGCCCTGCTGCGGCACCACCATCCCTTCGGAGCGCAATCGCGCCACCGCTTCCCGCACCACCGTCCGGCTGACGTCGTACTCGGCACAAAGCTCCGCCTCGGTCGGCAATTGCGCGCCGGGAAGCAGAGATCCGGAACGGATCTTTTCGGACAGACTCTCCGCCACGACAGTGGAAAGCGGTTTGCGCTTCGTCATCAGTCTCCCCTTAGCCAGATTCGCGATGATGCCCGAACCGGCAAGGCCATTCAAACCGCCGCGGTGACGATCAGCTCGACCAGCATTCCAGGCTTGGCCATCCGTCCTTCGCCGGAAGAGCGCGCGGGTGCATGCTCCTTCGGCATCCATCCGTCCCAGACCGTGTTGACCTCGTCGAAATCCCTGATGTCGTCCAGCCACATCTGCACGTGAAGGATACGTGTCTTGTCCGTACCGGCCTTGGCAAGCAGGACGTCGACCTTGCCAAGCGCCTCGCGCATCTGGTCGGCTGCGGACTGACCCGGCTTTGCGACCTGGCCGGTGAGGTAGAGGGTGCCATTGTGGATGACCCCGTGGTGGATGCGGGTGTCGAAGTCGAAGCGCTTGATGTCACTCATTGGATTGTCCTTGTCAGATTTCCGGCCTCCGCCGGATGGGTCAGATTTCCGGCCTCCGCCGGATGGGTCAGATTTCCGGCCTCCGCCGGATGGACTCAGATTGCCGGCGTCTGGCGGATGGGGTTTCCCTGCAGATATTGTGCGTAGGGCGCCTGAACGAGCCAGCCGGCGTCGACGGGCAGGGTGACGCCGGTTATCGATGCGGCCCGGTCGGAGCAGAGGAACAGTGCGGCCTCGGCAACGTCGCGCGGCTCGACGAAGCGGCGCAGCGCGGTGGTCGCCTGGATGGCTTCGGGGTTGCGCTCACCCTTGGCGATCCTGGCTTTCAGCCCGTCCGAAAGCGTGTAGCCGGGTGCCACCGCATTGACGCGTACGCCGTGCGGACCGAGCTCGGCGGCCAGGATCTGGGTCAAGGCCAGGACGGCATGCTTTCCGGGCGTGTAGGCGGGCAGGGACAGCGGCGCGAAGGAGGCAAGCGAGCCGACGTTCAGGATCGCGCCTCGCCCGGCAGCCGACATCAGCCGACCGAACACCTGGCAACCCAGCAAGGTGCCGCGATAGTTCACTCGCCACATCCTCTCGTCTTCGTCCAGATCCTGGTCGAGGACGTGCTTGCCACTCTGCAGGATGCCGGCGCAGTTGACGACGACGTGCGGGGTACCGAACGCGTCGCTGACGGCCTGCGCCAGCGCTTCCACCGAGCCGGATTCGGCGACATCGGTCTGGACAAACAGCGCGCGCGGTGCGCCGACCGCCGCGCAGGCGCCAACCGCCTCATCGCCCCGTGCCGCATCCCTGCCGGCGACCACCAGATGGTAGCCGTCCTCGGCGAAGCGCAGCGCTATCGCGCGTCCGATGCCGGAAGTGCCGCCGATGACGACGGCCGTCAATGTCTCAGCCATTGCCGCGACCCTTGCCTTCGATGTCGAAGAATTCGGACATGGCCCGGACCTGGAAATCCATCATCGGGCGCCCCGGCTGAATGCGGCAGCCAATCTCTTTCGCCGCCTTTAGCAGGGGGGTCTCGGCGGGCTCCATGATGATGTCGACGACCGTCATGTCCGGGGTCAGCCGGCTCACATCCAGCGGCAGCGGGTCGCCGGCGTGCATGCCGACCGGCGTGGCGTTGATCGCCATATGCATGCCGGAAGGCTCGGCCTCTCCAACCTGGATGCGGCATTTCGGGAAGACCTGCGCGACCAGCGCCGCCAGTTTTTCGGCGCGACCGGTATCGATGTCGGCCAAGCGGATTTCCTCGGCACCGGCTTCGGCGAGACAATAGGCCAGGGACGCGCCGGCGCCGCCGGCGCCGACCTGAAGGATGCGGCGGCCGGCAATCTCATGTCCGCCTGCCTTGAGGCCATCGATAAAGCCGACGCCGTCGAAATTGTCGGCGTACCAGCTGCCATCGGGCAGCCGGCGCACGGAATTGGCGCTCTGCACCCTCGCGGCGCGGTCGTGAGCGGCGGTGCATTTGTGATAGACCGCAACCTTGTACGGCACCGAGATGATCACGCCCCTGATATTCTCGGCTGCCGTAATGCCGGCCCAGAAGGCCTCGAAATCCTCCGGGCGGCAGCTCAAGGGCACCATGAGGCTGTCGAGGCCCTTCTGCTCGAAGATCTCGTTGAATATGCCGGGGCTCTTGGCATGGGCCACGGGATGGGCCAGCATCACGAAGATCTCGGCCTTGCCGGTTCCGCGCATCGGTTTTACTCCTTTTCTTTTGACAGTTCGTGGCCGCTGAGGATCTCCAGCGCCTGGACGAGGGACGAGTGGTCGGCCTCCGCGCCGCCTGGTCGGGCTGAGCAGGCGCTCATCAGTTGTTGCGCCATCGCGGTGTTCGGCAGCGAGACGCCAAGCGCGCGGGCGCTTTCGAGCGCGAGGTTGAGATCCTTCTGGTGAAGCCGCATGCGAAAGCCCGGGGCGAAGGTCCGGGCGATCATGCGCTCGCCATGCACCTCCAGCACGCGGGACGAGGCAAAGCCGCCCATCAGCGCGGCGCGCACCTTTGCCGCGTCGCAACCGGCCTTGCTGGCAAAGACGAGCGCTTCCGCCACGGCCTCTATGTTGAGCGCGACGATGATCTGATTTGCGATCTTGCAGGTCTGGCCGGCGCCATTGTGCTCGCCGATCAAGGTGATGTTCTTGCCCAGCGTCCGAAAGATCGGCAGCGCGCGCTCGAACTCTGCGGTCGGCCCGCCGACCATGATGGTGAGGCTCGCCGCCTTGGCGCCGACCTCACCGCCCGAGACCGGGGCGTCGAGGTAGCCGGCTCCCGCTTGCCGCAGTTTCGCTGCGAATTCCGCAGTGGCGATAGGGCTGATCGAGCTCATGTCGATGACCAGCTTATCGGCCGACAGCCCCTCCAGGACGCCGTTTCCTCCAAGCAGGACACGCTCCACATCTGGCGTGTCGGGCAGCATGGTCACGATGATCTCGGACATCCGCGCCACATCGCCAGGAGAGGCGACGACCGATGCCCTAAGGTCCTTCGGCAGAGGGGAGCGGTTCAGGACCGTGAAGATCTCATGTCCCGCGTCGACGAGATGGTGCGCCATCGGTGCTCCCATCACACCGAGCCCGATGAACCCGATCTTCATTCTTGAACCCCTGTACGAAGGTTGGTGCGTATTGCATCTTGCAGCAAATTATTGCCGTATGATATAGGACATCATACAAATTTCAACGTCCTTTCGCTCATCGGAGACCGACCGCAAAATGCAAGAGCGCCTCAACACGCTGAAGGCTGCCGTGTCGGCCGGCCGGACCCATATCGGCATCTGGTGCTCGCTGGCTTCGGCCCTGACGACGGAAATTGTCGCGGGCTCCGGCGCCGGCTGGCTGCTGATCGATGGCGAGCATAGCCCCAATCATCTGCGCAGCATCATGGCCCAGTTGCAGGTCATGGGCGGCTTCGACAGCGAGGCCGTCGTCAGGCTGCCTTCCGACGATCCCAATCTGATCAAGCAGGCCCTGGATATCGGTGCGCGCAGCCTGATGATCCCCAATGTGCGGACGGCCGATCAGGCCCGCGCCATTGTCGCGGCTATGACATATGCGCCTGGTGGATTTCGCGGCTTCTCGGTCGGTCACCGTGCCAACGGCTTCGGTCGCATCGCCGGTTACCACGCCAAGGCGCGTGAGCAGCAGCTTCTCGCCGTACAGATCGAGGATGAATTAGGCGTCGCCAATGCCGCGGAAATTGCGGCAGTGGACGGCGTCGACGTTCTCTTCGTCGGACCCGGCGACCTTTCCACCAATATGGGTGCGATGGGCAATCCCGGGGCCGCACACGTTCAAGAAGCGATCGCCTCGGTGCGCAAGGCGGCAACGGCGGCAGGCAAGGCCAGCGGGATCCTGGCTCCCGCAAAGACCGATGCCGACCGCTACCTCGCCGACGGCTTCACCATGGTTGCCGTTGGTTCCGACCTCGGCCTGCTGGCGCGGGGCTCGGATGCCTTGGTCGCTTCGTTCACTCAGTAGACCGGAGATACAGCCATGCCGATCCCCCGGTACAAAGCGCCGTCACGCACCGCCTACGACATCGTCATCGTCGGCGGCGCCGTCATCGGTTCGTCCACGGCCTACTGGCTGAGCCAGGCGCTGGGCAGCGGCGCCTCGATCCTCGTGGTCGAACGCGACTCGAGCTACGAATTCTCGTCGACGGCGCTCTCCACCAGTGCGATCCGGCAGCAATATTCCAATCCGATCAATGTGAAGATCAGCCAGTTCGGCATCGAGGTCATCCGCGGATTTCAGGAGCGTATGGCACCTTTCTACAAGGACGAACCGGCGCCCGACCTCGGCTTCAAGGAGCATGGGTATCTTTACTGCTGTTCACCCGACGGCGTCAAAGCGGCCCGCGAGCGCGTCGATCTGCAACGCAGTTTTGGGGCCCACACGGTGTTTCTTGAGCCGGGCCCGCTGAAGGATCGCTTCCCCTGGCTCAATGTGGAGGATCTCGGTGGCGGTTCCTGGGGGGCCAGGGAAGAGGGCTGGTTCGATTCCGTGGGGCTGATGAACGGTTTCCGCCGCGCAGCCCGCGCCAGCGGCGTCGAGTATATTGACAATGCCGTGACAGGGCTGGACATCGCCGATGGGCGGGTCATCTCGGTGCGCCTCGCGACCGGACAGACGGTTGCCTGCGGAACATTGGTCAACGCCGCGGGCCCGCGCGCTCAGCAGGTGGCCGCCATGGCCGGCCTGTCGATCCCGGTCGCGCCCTACAAGCGCTACAGCTTCGTCTTCGCCAGCGCCAACCCGATCCCCGGCCGGATGCCCAATGTCATCGACCTTTCCGGAACATTCGTGCGTCCCGAAGGCGAGCTTTTTCTCACCGGCAACACGCCGCAAGGCGACGGACCGGCCGGCTACGACGACTTTGAAATGCACCATGAAGAGTTCGACGACTACATCTGGCCGGCACTCTGGCACCGCATTCCGTCTTTCGACGCACTCAAGGTCCAGACCAGTTGGACCGGCCACTACGAGTACAACATGCTCGACCACAACGGCATCGTCGGCTTCCACCCGCAGGTGACCAATTTCATGTTTGCCAACGGCTTCTCGGGGCACGGGCTGCAACAGTCGCCAGCCGTGGGCCGCGCCGTTTCAGAACTTATCGTTCACGGGGCTTTCCAGACGCTCGATCTTTCGCCGTTCTGTTACGAGCGCATAGATCGCAACGAGCCGTTTCTCGAGGAAGCAGTGATCTAAAGCGAGACGATCGGTCACCCATTTTATCTCGGGCATTCAGCGTCCAATGAAATTGCATTTTAGTCAGAGACGTCGTGAAAACTACTCGCTCGGATCGCTCTATCTTAGCAGGGGCGTCACGAACCCACGGTCGATCGATTTGGTTGCGGCGCTGCCAGATCTCGGCCAGAGGAGGCCTCGTGGCGCATGAGGAAACGCTCTATGGCGCGGATGATGGCGATCAACAGCAGATTGATCACAAGGTAGAGCACGCCGGCAATGGCGAAGATCTCGAAGATTGCGAAGGTCTGGCTCATCAGCCGCTTGGCGTAGCCGGTGATCTCGAGCACCGTGATCGTCGAGGCAAGGCTGGTCCCCTTGACGACCAGGATGAGCTCATTGCCATAGGCCGGCAGCGCCTGGCGGATGGCGAGCGGAAACTCGATGCGCCGGAACCGCAGCATGCGCGACATGCCGCATGCCTGCGCCGCTTCGACGAGGCCAACCGGAACCGACATCAATCCGCCGCGCAGGATCTCCGACGTGTAGGCAGCCGTGTTCAGCGCAAGCGCCAGCACGGCGCAGCGCGCGCCGTCGCTGATCAACCACCACAAAGCTGCGTTGTCCTTGATCGAGGAAAGTTGGCCAAGCCCGTAATAGAACAGGAAAATCTGCACCAGCAGTGGCGTCCCGCGAAAGACATTGGAATAATATTTGGCAAAGCCTGACAGGAAGCGGTTCGACGACAGTCGCATCAGCGCCAAACCGAGGCCCAGATTGAAGCCGATCAGCACCGAGACGAACGTTAGTGCCGCTGTGACCCACAGGCCCTTGAGCAGGACGGGAACCGCTAGCTGGATGAGATCCATCATAACTACTTTCTCGTCCTCACCCTGAGCAGGCGTTCGATGCCGTCGAACCCGGCCTGGCTGACGAGCGTAATGGCCAGATAAACCACAGCCGCGATCAGGTAGAAGATGAACGGGTGGCGGGTGGAATTGGCGCCAATGAAAGAAATGCGCATCAGCTCCTGAAGGCCGACCACCGAGACCAGGGCCGTGTCCTTGATCGTGGTCTGCCAGACGTTGTTGATTCCGGGAACCGCGATGCGCAGCATCTGCGGCGCGATGATGCGGCGAAAGATCCGGCCGCCCGATAGCCCGAGCGCGCGCGCGGCCTCGATATGCCCATTGGGGATCGCGCCCAGGGCCCCGCGCACGACCTCGGTCGAATAGGCGCCGGAGATCGCGCCGATGGCGATGACCGCGATGACGAACGCATAGCCGCTCTCCGCGACCCCGGCATAGCCGAAAGCGGTCACGACCTTGGTCACGAATTCAACCGAACTGAAAAACAGGAGGTAGATGATGAGCAGCTCGGGCACGCCGCGCACCAGCGAGGTATAGGCATCAACGAGCAGCGAGAGCGGAAATATCCGGGCCCATTTGATCAAGCCGCAGACAATGCCGATCACCAGCCCGGCCGCCATGCTGACGAGACCCACCAGGATCGTTATCGACGCGCCACGCAGGATGGCGGTCACCCAACCCGCTTCCCAAACCTGCCAGAGACCGAATTCCATCTGAGTTGCCCTAGTCTTGTCGTGCCAATGAAGTGCATGCGCCCGGAGCTCCGGGCGCATGCGAGGGTTCCAAGGCGTTATTTGCAGGGCCGGGAAATGTCCGTCTTGAACCATTTCTCGCTTGCCTTGCCGACCGAGCCGTCCGCGATCAGCTCGCAAAGCGCCTTGTCGATCTTGACCTTGAGTTCGGTGTTGTCCTGCGCGATGCCGACGCCGATGCCTTCGCCAAGCGTCGGGTCGTATGTGCTCTTGATCTCAACACCGACCAGTTGGAAGTTCTTGCCGTCAGGCTTGTCCAGAAAATCCTGCAAGGCGGATTGATCGGCGAAAGCCGTGTCGATACGGCCGCTCGCCAGGTCGATCTGCATCTGGTCAAGCGTGTCGTAGGTTTTCAGGTCGGCATTCGGTGCACGCTTCTCGAGGAAATGCGCGTGGGTCGTGCCAGCCTGCACGCCGACCTTCTTGCCGTCGAGCGACTTCAGCAGCGTGTCGACGTCGGTGATCGCGGCCAGATCAGACCCCTTGGCCGCGACGAACATGTTGGCCAGTTCGGCATAGCCGACGCTGAAATTGATCTCCTTCTTGCGATCGGCGGTGATCGACATGCCCGAGATGATGACGTCGAAGCGCTTGGCCTTCAGCGCCGGGATCAACCCGTCGAACGCCTGCACGACAAAATGGCAGGTCACCGCGAGTTTGGTGCACAGCAACGCGCCGACATCGGCGTCGAAACCGGTGACGTTGCCATTGGCGTCGGACATGCTCCATGGCGGGTAGGCGCCTTCCGTTCCGATGGACAACTCGCCTTCGGCCGCCAATGCGCTTCCCATGCTTCCCGCGAGACATGCGAGCAGCGTCAAGACTTTCAGTTTCAT
>NZ_RZPF01000199.1:0-9279 GCF_004022735.1 Mesorhizobium sp. M7A.F.Ca.AU.001.01.1.1 | reverse complement strand
CCATGTCTCCGCGGTTCTGGGTAAGCTGGATGCCATCTCGCGTGGCGAGGCCACAGCTGCCGCGCGCGATTCCGGGCTGATCTGAAAGCAGCCCTTCCTGAGAAAGCCCATGGCGCTTTGCGTCAAAGAGATGGAGCGGATCAATCGTAGGTCAGGTCGGTCGCCTTGCCGCCGAACACCCGGTAGGCATAGAAGGAATAGAAGATGATGATCGGCAGCACCACCACGGTGCCGGCCAGGATGATGGCCAGGCTTTCCGGTGCCGAGGCTGCCTGCCAGATGGTCAGGCGATCCGGCACCACGAACGGGTAGAACGACCAGGCGAGGCCGGCAAAGCCAAGCGCGAAGATGGCCGCCAGCGTCAGGAACGGCGTCAGTGAATGGCGGTCGTCGGGCTTCGGCAGATGGAAGGTCTGCCGCCACAGCCACAGAAACAGCAGCGCCGACAGGATCGGCAGCGGCGACAGATAAAGCATCTCCGGCCAGACGAACCATTTGTCGAAGATGCGCGGGCTGGCGAAGGGCGTCGCCAGCGACACCGCGGCCATGCCGAGTGCGGTCAGCACCAGCGTCGTGCGCAGCCAGCGCACCGCCTTCTTCTGCAGCTCGCCTTCGGTCTTGTAGATCACCCAGGCGGCACCCATCGCCGCGTAGGCGGCGGCAAGGCAGAACGCCACCAGCACGCCGAACGCCATGCCGCCGAGGCCGACATCGAGGCCGAGCACATAGACACCCAGCATGTAGCCCTGCGCCAGTGAGGCGATGAGCGAACCCAGGAAGAAAATACGGTTCCAGCGATGCTTCCGGCCAGCTGGCACCTTGGCGCGGAAATCGAAGGCAACGCCGCGCAGGATCAGCCCGAGCAAAAGCACGAAGACCGGAATGTAGAGCGCCGTCAGGATGACGCCATGCGCCAGCGGGAAGGCGACCAGCAGCAGGCCGACGGCCAGCACCAGCCAGGTTTCGTTGGCGTCCCAGAACGGGCCGATCGCGGCAATCATCGTATCCTGTTCGGCGTCTTCGGCGGCGGCGAACAGGATGCCGATGCCGAGATCGAAACCGTCGAGAATGACGTAGATCAGGATGGCGAGGCCCATCAGGCCGGCGAAGATGAGGGGAAGCGCGGTTGGCCAGTCGAAGCTCATCTTCTTCTCCTACTCGCCAGCCGCCGGCTGTGACATGGCGGCGTTCATGACGCCCGGCAGCGGCGATGAATCGCCGTCCTTCGCCGCCTTCAGCGCCAGGTGCACCAGCACGCCGAGATAGGCGATCAGCAAAAGCACATAGAGAACGAGGTAGGTCGCCAGCGTCAGCGCGACATGGCTGCCCGCCACCGGGCCGACCGCGTCTGCCGTTTTCAGCACGCCCGTCACCAGCCAGGGCTGGCGGCCGATTTCGGTGGTGTACCAGCCGGCCAGCGTCGCCAGCCAGCCCGACAGCGCCATCGGTACCATCAGCATGGCGAGCGGCTTCGGCAGGCTGTGCCGGCGCTTGAGGAAGAAGGCCGCCGACCATGAGACGAGCAGCATCGATATGCCTGTGCCGACCATCACGCGGAAACCCCAGAACACCGGAAAGACCGGCGGATGGTTGCCGGGATAATCGTTCAGTCCCGGCACGACACCGCTGGTCGAGTGCCGCAGCACCAGGCTGGCGCCGTCGGGAATGGCGATCTCGAATTTGTTTTCCTTCGCGGCCTCGTCGGGCAGGGCGAAGAGCACCAGCGGCACATTGGGGCCGGTGTTCCAGTTGGCCTCCATGGCGGCGATCTTCTGCGGCTGGTGCTCCAGCGTGTTCAGCCCATGCTGGTCCCCGGCGAAGATCTGAATCGGGATCAGGATCGCGGCCGTGAAGACGCCGGTGCGCAGCGCCTTCCACATCGATTCCGAACGGTCGCCGGTGAGATAGCGCAGCGCCGACAGGCCAGCGACCAGGAACGACACCGTCAGCCCGGACGCCAGCAGCATGTGGGTCAGCCTGTAGGGCATCGACGGGTTGAAGATGATTGCCCACCAGTCGACCGCATGCGCCACGCCGTCGCGCATCTCGAAGCCGGCCGGCGTCTGCATCCAGGAATTGAGCGCGATGATCCAGAACGCCGAGACGGTGGTGCCGCCGGCGACAAGCACCGTCGCCAGTGTGTGGATGCGGTTGGAAACGCGGCGGAAGCCGAACAGCATGATGCCGAGGAAGGCCGCTTCGAGGAAGAAGGCGGTGAGAATCTCGTAGGCCAGCAGCGGCCCGGCGATGTTGCCGACCTTTTCCATGTAGCCCGGCCAGTTGGTGCCGAACTGGAAGCTCATGGTGACGCCCGAAACCACGCCCATGGCAAAGGACAGCGCGAACACCTTCACCCAGGTGAAATAGGCGCGCATCCAGGCGGAATCGTTGGTCGCGTTGTAGCGCAGCTTGAAGAACAGCAGCACCCAACCCAGCGCAATGGTGATCGTCGGAAATAGAATGTGGAATGAAATATTCGCGCCGAACTGGATACGCGAAAGTATGAGCGGGTCCATGATGGGCTCCGGCTGCTGCAAATACTCGCGAAGAATAGGCCCGAAGCGAGTTCAGGTCAAAGCGGCGTCCTGCCGCGAGGCTGAACGCCACAGGACAATTTTGCCGGTTGCATGCCGCGCAACTCCGGGCCTGTGCGCCGCACCTGCAATGGCCGGCCGGCAACGATTGTCGAGAACTGTCAGCAGGGCATTGACTTGCGGTTGCAAGCACCGACATTCGGCCTATATCAGGGGACCTCTTCAAGCAGCCGTTTTCATCCATGCCTTCCATCCTGTCCATTTCCGGGGTCTCCAAGACCTACGCCACCGGTTTTACCGCGCTCAAGGAAGTCAATCTCGACATTCAGCGCGGCGAAATCTTCGCGCTGCTTGGGCCCAATGGCGCCGGCAAGACGACGCTGATCTCGATCGTCTGCGGCATCGTCAACCGCTCGTCGGGCACCGTCACCGTCGACGGCCACGACATCAACAAGGATTATCGCGCCGCGCGCGGTCTGATCGGGCTTGTGCCGCAGGAACTGACCATCGATGCCTTCGAGAGCGTCTGGGCGACGGTCAATTACAGCCGTGGCCTGTTCGGCAAGCCGGCCAACCACGGCTTTGTCGAGAAGGTGCTGCGCGATCTCTCACTGTGGGACAAGAAGGATGCCAAGGCGATCACCCTGTCGGGCGGCATGAAGCGCCGGCTGATGATCGCCAAGGCGCTGTCGCATGAGCCGCGCATCCTGTTCCTCGACGAGCCGACCGCCGGCGTCGACGTCGAGCTGCGCCAGGACATGTGGGCGATGGTGCGCCGGCTGCGCGAGGACGGCGTCACCATCATCCTCACCACGCACTATATCGAGGAAGCCGAAGCGATGGCCGACCGCGTCGGCGTCATCAACCGCGGCGAGATCATCCTGGTCGAGAACAAGGCCGAACTGATGCGCAAGCTCGGCCGCAAGCGGCTGGTGCTGGAACTGCGCAATCCGCTGACGGCCATTCCCGAGGCGCTCTCGCGCTATGCGCTGGAATTGTCGCCCGATGGCGGGCAGCTGACCTACACCTATGACAACCAGGCCGAGCGGCCCGGCGTCGCCTCGTTGATGCGCGATCTCGAGGCCGGCGGCATCCAGTTCCGCGATATCGACACGCAAAACTCTTCGCTCGAGGAGATCTTCGTCAATCTGGTGAGGAGGGAGCCATGAACCTTCGCGCAGTATGGGCGATCTACCGGATGGAAATGGCACGTGCTTTCCGCACCGTGCTGCAGAGCATCGTCTCGCCGGTCATCTCGACGTCGCTGTATTTCGTCGTCTTCGGCTCGGCCATCGGCTCGCGCATCACCGAGATCGACGGCATCAGCTACGGCGCCTTCATCGTGCCGGGTCTGATCATGCTGTCGCTGTTGACGCAGTCGATCTCCAACGCCTCCTTTGCCATCTATTTCCCGAAATTCGTCGGCTCGATCTACGAGCTTCTGTCGGCGCCGGTCTCCTATCTGGAGATCGTCATCGCCTATGTCGGCGGTGCCGCGACCAAGTCGATCATCCTCGGCCTGATCATCCTGGCCACCGCCTCGCTGTTCGTGCCGCTCACCATCCTGCATCCGTTCTGGATGCTCGCCTTCCTGGTGCTGACGGCGGTGACCTTCAGCCTGTTCGGCTTCATCATCGGCATCTGGGCGAAGAGTTTCGAGCAGCTGCAACTGGTTCCGCTGCTGATCATCACGCCGCTGACCTTCCTCGGTGGCAGCTTCTATTCGATCAACATGCTGCCCGAGGTCTGGCGCACGATCACGCTGTTCAACCCGGTCGTCTATCTGATCAGCGGTTTCCGCTGGAGCTTCTACGGCAAGTCCGACGTCTCGGTCGGCGTCAGCCTCGGCATGACGGTCGTCTTCCTGCTGATCTGTATAACGATCGTCGCCTGGATCTTCAGGACAGGGTATCGGTTGAGGAATTGACGGCAGAACGCCGCCAGGTCTGTTGAGATTCAGGTCAGGCCGAGTCGAAAATGGCGGATTCCGAGAACCGGAGCGGAGCGTACTTTTCGTACGTGAGCACCGGAAGCGCAGGAAGCCGCCATTTGCAGGCCGGCCTCACCTGAATATCGATACATCTAGATCGCCTTGACCAGCCGCAGCAACCCCAGCATCTCGACATACGTCCCCTTGCGGAAAGCGATGTAGACCGGCTCCTCGACACCGTGGAAGCGGCGCTTGAAGGCCGCCTGGCCCTGCAGGTTGAACCTGCGGCGATTGACCCAGGGCGAATCGTAGGCGCGCTGGAAGGCATTGCGCCAGAAATCGCTTTCGGCAAAGCCGCTTGGCCCGATATCGAGCATCGGCGACAGGCCGAGCGTGACCACCGAGATGCCCTCTTCGCGAAAACGATCGACGGCGAATTTGGTCAGGCCGACCTCGGCATGCGGCGAAGCGTCGATATGCTTGCGCTTGAAGGCCGTCGTGTAGCCGATGACCTTTCCGTTGCGGCACAGCGGGTCGAAGTCGAGCAGAGCGACCAGTCCGCCGTCGGGACCGTGCAGGACGAAACGGCGCATGTCGGTGCCGAGATGGTCGGCAAAGTTGCGGTTGAGAAAGCCCATCTCCCAGCGCTTGACGATGCGGTCGCCGCGCCAGTTTTCCGAAAGCCGGGCAATTTCATCCAGAAAAATCGTGCGCTTGTCCTCGTCGAACGAAAAGCCTTTCTTCAGCAGCCAGCGCTCGGAGTAGCGCACGGTCTCGTTGCGCTTCCCGGAAAAATCATGCTCGGGCAGGGTGAGGCGGGTGTCGATGCCGAGGCGATTGACCTTGTAGCCAAGGCCGGCCAGCACGCGTGCGGTGTCCTCGCCGACCTGCACGAACCACGGGCTGCCGGCGGTCTCGACGAAGCGCTTGATGTAATCGGCCCGACGCGCCGGAGCCGCCACCGGGTCGCCGAGCGCGAAATGGTGCTTCATCTTGGTACCGAAGGCGATGTAGCCGTCGGCGTCGCCGAAATAGGAGAGCTTGCCTTGCACGGCGGTGGAATAGGCGAGCGAGAAGTCGCCATAGCGGCGCACCAGTGCCAGGCGTTCGACATGGGTCAGCGCCTGCCGCTCGACCTCGGGCGCGGCGGCCTCAAGGATCTTGTCGAAATAGAACCGCAAGGAGGGCATGGTCGAGATTCCGCGTGCCGCCTACAGCGCCGGCCGTCCAGGACGCGCCAAGGTGCTGTAACACTTTGATTCTGCGCATGACTCGAAAATCGGAGTCGATTTCGGGCATGCGCGTGGGGATAACCGAGACCCGCCAGCCACCCCGAGCCTCGAATCAATCACATTGCCGCGACCTGATTACCGTTGATATCGCGCATATGCCATATAGAGCGCAACCGCGGCCCGGCGTACGGAGCTAATTCGCATCGCTCGAAATTTCGGCCGCGGTTTGCTGCAGGGATCCTGCGCGGGATCAAACGGTTACAGCGTCCTGCCAGCCTGGCGTCGAACGGGATTCGAGTGAATGACTGATACGACAATCAGATCGGTTGTGGATCTGCCGGCCAAGGTCGAGCCGGCAATCGTCGTCGGCGCCGGTGCTGCCGGGCTGGCCGTCGCGCACGCCTTGATGAACGCCGGCGTGCCGACGGCGATCCTGGAAAAGGAAAGCCGGTTGGCTGAGCCATGGCACCGGCGGCACCAGCAATTGCATCTCAACACCCACCGCGATCTTTCTTCGCTGCCTGGTCTCCCCTATCCACCCGGCACCCCCGCCTTTCCGCACCGGACGGTCGTCATCCGCCACATGAATGATTTCAGGGAGGAAAACCGGCTGCCGGTGCAGTTTGGCGTCGCTGTCGAAGAGATTGCCTTCAAGGGCGATCACTGGGCGGTACGGACCAGCGCTGGCCTGCGGCTGGCCCGCAATGTCGTCGTCGCCACCGGCCGCGACAGGCAGCCGTTCATTCCCGAATGGAAAGGCATGAAGGATTTCGTCGGGCGCATCATCCATTCGGCGGATTTCGGTGACGCACAGGCCTATGCGGGCCAGAAAGTGCTGGTCGTCGGCGCTGGCAATTCGGGTTTCGATGCGCTCAATCATCTGGCCGGCATAGACACGGCCGCCATCTGGCTGTCGGCCCGCAGCGGTCCCGCCCTGCTGCCCAAGCGCATCGGCAAGATCGCCGTGCACCGGCTTTCGCCGTTCATGGCTCGCTTGCCGTTGCGGGTCGCCGACGCGGTGATGTCGGCGACGCAGCGCCTGGCTTTCGGCGACCTGACCAAATTCGGCCTGCCGCCCGCGCCTGCGGGCGGCGCCAGCCGCCTGACCTCGGATTACACCGCGATCGCCGCCGACGACGGCGCCGTCAGCGCCATAAAGGCCGGCAAGATCACCGTCGTACCTGGCATAAGGGAATTCACCCGTGACGGCGTGATCCTGGCCGATGGCAGCCTGATCTATCCTGACATCGTCATTGCCGCGACAGGCTACCGCACCGGGCTGGAGCCGATGGTCGGCAAGCTCGGCGTGCTCGACGCCAAGGGCGTTCCGCTCTTCAACGGCGGGCAAGCCGATCCGAAATTGCCCGGTCTGTGGTTCACCGGCATGCGGCCGAGCATTCGCGGCTGCTTCGCCAATGCCGGTATCCTGGCCAAGGCGATCGCCAAACGGATTGCAGGGTCGGCCTCGCACCAACCCGGCGCATCACGCTGATTTGGGTTCCAGCCGCCGGAAACCGACGGCCTCCATCAGCATGTCCTCTTCCTCCATGCCGGCATTGTGCAGGGCGAGCAGGTTAAGCGCGATTTCCCGCGCGTCGGCGGAATCGGGATGTGCCTCGCGCCGCCGGCAGGCCTCGTCGAACACGCGCTGCAGCTTGGCGATATCGGCTGGCTTGAGCAAGCCACGGTCATAGACGGACTTCGACATGGCGATCTCCTGATAAAGACCTAGGGCGCCATGTTTAAATTGCCAATCTTTCCCGAGGCTTGACCGACTTCACCCCATGCCGCGACTTCAAAGGGCGGCAGCGGTGCAAATCTGCTCCGCTGCTGCGCCCCATGCTGGAGGGCAATCAGACCGCGATCTTGCCGCCGCCCTGTCTGGTGATGGCGACCACCGACGGCCGCACCGGCATGTCGGGCTTGAAGTCGGGCCAGCGCGTCGACAGATCCTCATAGTAGGACGGGCGGCCGAACGCTTCCCAGTCCTCGCCGCCATCGCCCGGATGCTGGACGGCGACGAAGGCGGTCTGGTCGTCGGGCGCAAACAGCGGACCGCACATTTCGGCGCCGATCGGCACGCGGAAGAACAGTTTCGAGGTCGCCCGCGCCACCCCTTCCGTGTCCACCGCCCACAGACCATCCGTGCGGCCGGTGGCTTTCGGGCCCTGGCCGTCGGTCGCGACCCAGAGACGCCCGGCCGAATCGACCGCGCAATTGTCGGGCATGCCGAACCAGCCATTGGCCGTCGTTGCCGTCGAGAAGGTGGCGCCGACATCGGCAACCGCCGGATCACCGCATTTCAGCAGCACTTCCCACTTGCCCTTGGCGGCGGTGAAATCACCGCCGTCCTCGGCGATCTCGATGATGTGGCCAAAGGCGTTTTCGGCGCGGGGGTTGGCGGCGTCTACCTGGTCGGCCTTGCGCTTCGAATTGTTGGTCAGCATGACATAGACCTTGCCGTTGATGGCATTGGGCTGGATGTCTTCGGGGCGGTCCATCTTGGTGGCACCGAGCAGGTCGGCGGCGCGGCGCGTCTCGATCAGCACGTCGGCCTGGCCAGTGAAACCGTTTTCAGCCGTCAGCGGTCCCTGGCCGAAGACGATCGGCAGCCATTCGACCGTGCCATCTTCGGCGAACCTGGCGACATGCAGCGTGCCATCATCGAGCAGGTCCCTGTTGGCGGCATGATCGTTCGGATCGAACGCGGCCTTGGTCACGAACTTGTAGACATAGTCGAAGCGCTCGTCGTCACCGAGATAGAAGACGACGCGGCCGTCCCTGGCGACAATCGATTCGGCGCCCTCATGCTTGAAGCGGCCCATGGCCGTGCGCTTCCTCGGCGTCGAGGTCGGGTCGTTGACATCGACCTCGACGATCCAGCCGAAGCGGTTGGCCTCATTGGGCTCCTTGGCGAGGTCGAAACGTTCGTAATGCGCCGCCCATTCATAGGCGCCTTCGGGAATGCCGAGACGCTTGTAGTTCGCGGCTTCCTTGTGGCCTTCCGGCAACTCGCCGGAGAAATAGCCATGGATGTTCTCCTCGGCCATCACATAGGTGCCCCAGGGCGTGACGCCGCCGGCGCAATTGTTGAACGTGCCGAACACCTTGGTGCCGGACGGATCGGCATTGGTCTTGACGCGGTCATGGCCGGCAACCGGACCGGCCAGCGCCATTTCGGTGTTGGAGGTGATGCGGCGATTGAGCTTGCCGTCGCGCACCACCTGCCATTTGCCTGATGTCTTGCGGATCTCGACGATGGTGCCGCCGTGAGCTGCCATCTCGACATCGACCTGCTCCTTCGAGAGGGGTGCGACTTCGGCCGACTTCTTGCCGTCCTTCTCGACGATTTTCACGATGCCCGGGAACATCAGATGCGGATTGGTGTATTCGTGGTTGACCACCAGCAGGCCATGTTCGGCCGAGCCGTCGATGGGGATGTAGCCGACATAATCGTTGTTGTAGCCGAACTGTTTCGCCTGGGCCTCGGCCGACTGTTTCGTCGGGTCGAAGTCGGGCGAATCGGCAAACAGCGGATCGCCCCAGCGCAGCAGTACATCGGCATCGTAACCCGGCGCGACGT